>JBBQST010000009.1:0-23983 GCA_038213625.1 Thermoflexales bacterium | reverse complement strand
CGCTCAACAAGGTGCTCACGGCCGTGGCGTGATCGGGAATCTCATTTTGTAAATCCTGTCATCAACCCTAAACTCCCCACTTATTGACAGCCATCCAAATCACACCGGGCAGTGTGAATGCACTGCCCGGCGGGTGATATCAATCGTTCCAGTTTATGGAGGCCAATCTCATGGATAAGCCAGTTACTCCCGCGACCCCGTTCAAGGTTCAGCCCAACTACGAGGAGCTGAAGCAGCTCGAACGCCGGCTGACGTTTCACCCCAGCACCGTGACCAATCCCACCACACTGACCCCGGCCCAGGTGGCCGCATACAACCAGGATGGCTACGTCAAAGGCATTCGCATCTTTGATGAGGCCGAGATTACCGAACGGCGGCGTGCCTTCGACGACATTCTCGCGCGCACGCTGGCCGCCGGCGCCAACAGCTATTCCATCTCGTCCGCGCACATGAAGTACGGCATGGTCTACGACCTCATCACGAACCCGCGCATCGTCACCTGCGTCAAGGACATTCTGGGCGAGAACGTGATTGGCTGGGGCGCGCACTTTTTCTGCAAAATGCCGGGCGACAACAAGATCGTGTCGTGGCATCAGGACGCCAGTTTTTGGCCACTGTCGCCGTCCAAGACCGTGACGGTGTGGCTGGCCATTGACGACGCCGACCGCGAGAATGCCTGCATGCGGTTTGTGGCTGGCTCGCACAAACTCGGCCATCTGACCTATCGCATGAGCGAGAACGACAGCGTGTTGAACCAGACCGTGGAAGCGCCCGAGCAGTTTGGTGAGGTGGTCTACGATGTGCTCAAGGCGGGTGAAATCTCGATGCACAGCGATCTGTGTTTGCACGGCTCTGAGATGAACGAATCCCAGCGCCGGCGATGTGGGTTGACGTTGCGCTATTGCAGCGCCGATGTGCGCAGTGAGGAGAGCTTTGGCTGGCACAAGGAAGGCGTCGTCGTCAGCGGTGTTGAGCCAAGCGGCCACTGGTGGAATCCGCAGCGCCCGCAGCAGGATTGGTATCCGACGCCGGTGGCGAACGCCAGCTAAACTGCCGTGCGCCCGCCATCGATCAGCCACGCGGCCCCATTCACATAGTTTGATTCGTCCGAGGCCAGGAACACCACGATGCGCGCCACCTCCTCCGGCTCGCCGTAGCGGCCCATCGGGTTGCGCCTGGTGTTGGCCTGCATGACCGCGCTCGGCTCGCTGGGGTTGGACATCTGCTCCAGCGAGCGAATCATGCGCGTGTTGATGGGGCCGGGGCAGATCGCGTTGACGCGCACGCCCTGTCGGCCCACCTCACCAGCGGCGGTGCGGGTGAGGCCGAGGATGGCGTGCTTGCTGGCTGAGTAGGCCCCCATGTTGGGTGCGCCGACCGTGCCAGCCACCGAGGCCGTGTTGATGATGGTGCCTTTTTGTTGGGCGATCATGACTGGCAACACGTGCCGCAGCCCTAGAAAACAGCCTTTGAGGTTGATGCTGATGACCCGATCCCACACCTCTTCGGGATATTCGGCCAGCGGCGCGATCACACCTTCGATGCCGGCGTTGTTGAAAAATGCGTCGATGCGGCCAAACGCATTCACTGTGCCTTCGACGTAGGCTTGCACATCGGCCGCCTTGCTCACATCGGCCTGCACCGATTGAGCCTGGCCGCCCAACGCCTGAATGGCCGCGACCGTCTCGTTGGCCGCTGCGAGGTTGATATCCACCGCCATGACGGTTGCGCCGGCGCGCGCAAATTCCAGACACGCCGCCCGGCCAATGCCACTGCCGCCGCCAGTGACCAGCGCGATTTTGCCTTGCATCTTCATGAACGGATTTTAGACCGCGCGGGTTCGTACTCGCAACTGCGCCTGGACATGACGTACCAGTCCTGTGAGGACTTGGGCGATTTGAATAAACTACAATTTCGATGATGGTTGCCGTACGTTCAATGCGTTTATTGACGACCTGGTTTGCACTGGGGGTGTTGCTCGCGCACACGCTGGTGACGGCGTGCGTGCCGGCCCCGCTGTTGCTGCTGTCTCAACACGATCACGTGGTTATCGGCAAAATCTTGGCCAGGCAATGGGCCGCGCACCTGCAGTGGCATTTGCACGAGGTCAATCACCACTACATTCCAACCGAACCGGACCCCTCTGTGCCCACGCGCGACACCGGCACCATCCTGTCCGTTGCAGGATGCGACATGAACGCGCTTCAAGCGTTCTACGTCACGGTGCGCGGCACCACGCCGCAAGCGGCAGCACCTGCAAGCGTCATGACGCAGGGGCAGTTGGCCCCATGGCTCGAAGCGGAGGGCCACAGTGTGGCAGGCCGAGCTGAACGACGAGGCCTTGGCCTTCATCGGCACGCTCGGCACCTTCGCGGTGGCTTTAACGGCGGGTGATGTGGAGGTCGCGGTTGAGGCCTCCGACATCGTGCACGATGCGCAGCATGACCTGTCGCACCACATTGATGCATGGTTTGATCCAGAGGCCGCGAACGAATAAGCAGCGGCATTTATTCCAAATGTTTGTATGAGATCGGAGGTGGTGGCGTCAAGCTGCCACCTTTTTTTGTGCGATTGCACTTCGATGCGAGTCGATTTTGCAATGAGGCATTTGCGTATTGCTATTTTGATAAACAGATTACACTCGGCAGCACCCAACGACGAACTCATACCCAGTTGTATCCATTACTACACACTAGAGAACTCAACCATGAACAAGCTCGCGACATGGGCGATTGCAGCAATCGCTCTTCTGACCACAACAACACTACCCGTCTCATCAACTGCCCTGGCCCAAAATCCACCGCCACAGTTTCGAGACGGCACCTATCGAGTCAATGAACAAGTTGCGCCGGGGACCTATCGTTCCACGGGCAAGGGCAGCCGTTGCTATTGGCAGCGCACGGGTGAAGGCGATGATATTCTTCACAACCACTATGGGTTGACCGGCGGTGTGGTGACCATTCAGGTCACCGACTTTGAGTTTGAATCGAAAGGGTGTGGACCATGGGTTGCACTTGACCTCAATAACCGGGTGGGCCTACCCGCAGATCAGCAAGTTGCGCCTAAAAAAGATGGGTTCTACGTGGTGGGCGTGGACATCGCTCCAGGAATTTGGAAATCGACGGGTCAAGGCTCACGCTGCTATTGGGCCCGCCAGAATACGACCCAGGACATTCTCGATAATCATGTGGGATTCTCCGGAGGAGCGGTCACGATCCGCCCGAATGATATTGAGTTCTATACCAAAGACTGTGGCACATGGACGATGCTGGATGCGAATAATCTGCCGGCCGCGCCTATTGAGCAACAGCGCGCTGCCAAAAAAGACGGCATCTACATCATTGGCCTGAATATGGCACCGGGCCGTTGGCGATCAAGTGGCCTTGGCAAGTCCTGCTACTGGCAAACCTCAACGGCCTCGCAAGACATCATCGACAATCATTTTGGGGTGGCCAGTGTGATTGTTGAAATTGCGCCGACTGATTTTCAGTTCGAAGCCAAAGGCTGTGGATTGTGGACATTGAGCGATGGCGTGGGCACGCCCATTGATCAATCTGGCGTCAGTGCTGGCATTGCACCCGCCCCGGCTCCGGCCGGCAAAGCTGCGTGCCCCACGGCCGACGTATGTATTCTGACGCCAGCCAGTGGCATACGCGTTCCCCGAGGCAGCATCGTTGCATTTACCGGCACAGCCACGAACCCAGCATTTGTGCGCTACCAGTTTCTGGCCGGCAACGGTGAGACCTGGGGACATATTGCCGATTTTAAGAAGGCTGTGGTCAATGGCGACTTGATGGAATTGCACACGGACTCGCTGCCATCCGGCACATACAGCATTCGTATGCAAGTTATCGATAACACGGGCAATGCAGTTCCAGACAAGGCTGAGATTCAGTTGACGATTGAATAGGAGCGATCCAGGCTTTTGTGCGAATGAATGCGTCATCCTTTCCTGATCCGGCCGTCGACTATCGGCAACACCCTGAGGACTACCGGATCGGGCGGGGCGAGCAGGGCGTGCTGACGGTGCAGCCCTACAAAGCTGAGTTGCTGCCGTTGTGGCGATTCAAAACCCCAATTGACGCAGCGGAATCGGCCCATGCTCTGCTACAACGTTTTGAGACCTACAAAGCGCAGTCAGATTTTGTCGGCATGGATATGGCCCGCAAGTTTTTGCAGATGGGCTACACGCGCTCACGCCGATATGCCCGGCACCGCAGTGGCCGCAAGTATGCCGATGGTGAAAGCCGCACAGAGTTGCCTCTGGATCCCGATTTAGAAAAAGCACAATCGGCACAAATCTTCCATGAGGCGTTGGAGCAGGTACGGCGTGATGCGGTTTATCTATCCCTGAAAGCGCAGCATCAGCAGCGTGTGAAAGCCGCGCAGCATCACCAAAGTAATGGAAGTACCTGACGGACGGCAGGTGATTTTGGATAGGCCAGGGCGTTAGGCTAAGGATGCCATGTCCTATTCAAACCCTGTGTCTACACCGACCCGTTTTGCCCAATCACCCGCAGCACCTGCCGCTGCTGATGATCGAATCTACGCCTTCACCCGCATCACTACGGCGCTGACGATTCCGTTTTTGCTGATCGCGTTCTACATCCTCTACTTTCGCACCAGCGAAACCGGTACCTTGTTTTCATGGAACATTGCTGCGCCGATGAGCGCGATCATGCTCTCGGCCGCATATCTGGGCGGCACGTATTACTTCATTCGCGTGCTGTTCGAGCGGCGCTGGCACCGGGTGGCGCTGGGGTTTGTGCCGGTGGCGGCGTTCTCGCTTGTGCTGGGCATCTCCACGCTGTTGCATCTGAATGTGTTCAATCGCAATCTGCCCTTCTACACCTGGGCATTTCTCTACGCGACGACACAGTTCATTTTCTTCGGCGTGTGGCTGCACAACCGGCGCGCCGATCCGGGCACACCCGAAGTGCGAGATTTTGTCTATCCAATGTGGGTGCGGGTGTTGCTGGGTGTGGCCGGCCTGGCCAACATGGTGCTGTGTCTGGCGCTGCTGATCAATCCAAACTTGATCATTGCTGGCTGGCCGTGGGCGTTGACGCCGCTGACCGGCCGGGCCATCGCCTCGCTGTTCGCGTTCCAAAGCCTGTTCCTGTTCAACATGGCCCGCGACCCGCGCTGGAGCTCAGTAAAACTGGTGGTCGAGGTGCTGTGGCTGGGTATTCTGGCCATGGCCACCGGCATTGTGCGCACGTGGAGCAGCTTCGATCCCTCGCGCTCGTCCACCTGGATTTTTGTCATCGTGGTTGCGCTCGTTGTCATCGGCCTGCCCATCGTGTATGTGGCTATGGAGCGCAAAGTGCGGCGCATGGCGCGTGCGATTTAGAATCTGTTGCAGGCCATCATCAGCGTGAACAGCGACGCGGTTGCACTGGCTTACGCCGAGAAGCTTGATCAGCCGGGCATGCACCGCTTTTATCCCTCGCTCTATTTGAACCTGGGCAAGTCGCATGAATTGCTGGGAAACCTGGCCGAGGCACCGGCTGAGCTATATGGCGAGCATGTGCATGTAAGCATTACTGAAAGTCGGGTGCGAATGGGCTAAGTAAGTCTTCAAAAGAAATTGACTGTCAGTTGATGGGTTGTCGTAAGGACAAATGTGCAATAGGCCTTCGTAGGGGCGCAGCATGCTGCGCCCCTACCATGCACATCGCGTAAAGAACTTTTGGCGACTTACTTAGAGGTTTAGAGTTCCGAACTCTAAACCTCTAGCCCATTCGCACCCGGCGATAATGGCAGCATGCCAACCACTCAGCTCAATCGCGATTTGCTGGACTTGACCACGCGCACGGCCCTCGACCGGGCCAGTGATTTGATGCGCCAGATGGGCCGGCCATTGCTGCTACCCGAGATCGCGCTCCTGTCGCTCCTGCGCATGCCCGAAAGCACGGCCTATCGCGCCATCGCCAGACTGGCCGAGACGCGCGGCTTTAAGGTTGCCGAGCTGGAGAAGGATTGCGAGACTCAGGCCCGCTCGCGTGAAGGCCGCGCGGCCAACTTCACCTATCTCACCGATCAAAATGTCACGGCCAATTTGTCTGATGAGATGCTCATCGCGCTCGACGAGGCGCGCAGTATTGCCCTGGCCAGCGGCGAGATTTACATCGCCACCGAGCATCTGCTGGGCGCGTTAAGCCAGACTGGGGTGAGCACGGCCGGCCTGCTCCAAAAGCGTGGTGCCACGCCGACGGCACTGGCTTCGCTGATGTTGGACGGCGTCATCAGCAAACGCAACACGACCAGTGATTGGGTGGAGGAAGCACAACAGGGCAAACTCTCGCCGGTGTTTGCGCGCGAGGCCTTGCTGCGAGATTTGGTGGGTTTGCTGTCGTTGGCTCAGGACCGGCACGTGTTGTTGGTCGGCCCGGCCGGGGTGGGGCGACGCAGTTTAGCCATGGCGCTGGCTATGTTGATTGCAGAAAACAAAGGGCCGGGAAACTTGAAGCGCGTGATCGAGGTGAGTGAGAGCGCGTGGCTGGATAACCCAACCCTGGCGGTGCAGGCCGGCCTGCGGCAGGCGCAGCATGGCGTGTTATTCATCCCGAACATCCATCGCTTCTTTGGGCCAGCGGCGCGCAGCGAAGCTACGGCCAAGGAGTTGCTCAAGGCGTTTGTGCAGGATGGCTCGTCCGCGATCATCATCGCCACCACGACCGATGCCGATTACACCGACAAGCTGCGGCCGACCACCATTGGCAGCAACACCCAGATCCTGAATGTGCCACCCGCCACAGCCGACGAGAGCCAGAAGATTCTGACCGTGTTACGGCCGCAGTTTCAAAGCGACTACGGCCTGGATATTGGCGACGACGCGATCAAGACGGCCGTGACATTGGCCGGCCGCTACATCGGCGCGCAACCCTTGCCAGGCAGTGCCGTGCAGGTGCTGCATCGGGCGTGTGCCATTGCGAAATCATCGGTTGCAGGTAGTTCATTGCTGGACAACACCCAGTCACCAACAGCCAGCAGCCAGCAACCAGCAACCACATTGGATGCCGAAGATGTCACCCTCGCCATCAGTGTGATGACCGGCATTCCGGTGACGAAGTTGGGGGCCGATGAGCGTAGCAAATATGCGCAGATGACGCAGGCGTTGCAGCAGCGCGTGCTGGGTCAGGACGATGCGATTTTGTCGGTGAGCCGGGCGGTGAAGAGCGCGCGAGTGGGGTTGAAGGACCCCAAGCGGCCCATCGGCTCTTTCCTGTTCCTCGGCCCCAGCGGCGTGGGCAAAACCGAGCTGGCCAAGGCGCAGGCCGAATTCATGTTTGGCAATGATGACGCGCTGATCGCCATCGACATGAGCGAATACCAGAAGGACGACACGATCAACCGGCTGATTGGTGCGCCGCCGGGCTATGTTGGCTACGAGGGCGGTGGGCAGCTGACCGACAAGATCATCAAATCGCCTTACGCCGTGGTGGTGTTCGACGAGGTCGAGAAGGCTCACCCGCGCATCCTGGATATTTTGTTGCAGGTGATGGAGGAGGGCCGGCTGACCGATGGACAGGGCCGGGTGGCCAACTTTGCCGAGACCGTGATCATTCTCACCAGCAACTTGGGCGCGCCGTATCTGAATGACGCCACCTTAAATTTTGATCAGGCCAAAGCGCTGGCCATGGGCGATGTGCGCGGCTTCTTTCGGCCCGAGTTTTTGAACCGGCTCGATGAAGTCATCATGTTCAAGCCGTTGCCGGCCGATGTGATGGCGCGAATCATGGACTTGATGGTGGCGAGTGAGGCCAGGCTGGCGCAGGCGCGCGGCATCACCCTGGAGGTGACGCCGGTCGCGCGGCAATGGATGCTGTCGCAAAACACCGAGGTGGGCATGGGTGCCCGGCCGCTGCGCCGTATTTTGCAGCGCAATGTGCGCGAGAAACTAGCCGACTATTTGCTCACGCTGGACACGCCGCCGAGCAAGGTGATGGTGGATGCCGACGCGAGTGGGTTGGTCTATCACGGGTAAGCCGTAAGAGTCAGATCGTGCATGTGACACGTATGACGTGCACGTGCACGATCTGATCTTACGGCCCAAATGGCGCTGGTTTATCGCCGCTGGTCTCGGCGTCTACATCTTCCGCCGGCATCGCATCGGTGATGATTTCCCCATCGACCACGGCACCGTCCAGCAAGGCGGCTTCCACAACTTCAGGAGCGTCCGCATCAACTTCGGCATTCTCCAGAGCCAGCTCATCCGAGAGGTCTGCAATATCGGCTGCGGCTACGTCATCGACCTCTAATGGAGGCGGTGTTGGAGGCACGGTTTCGAGCGTGGAATAAATGCCAAACACCTCTTGATCGATCGGCAGTGCATCCAGCTCGGGCGCGCCTGAGGGTGCGACTGCGTCGTCGGTGAGTGGTGCTGCCGCCAGTCCTTGGGGAGCCGCATTCGCCACGGCCATGGCCATGGCTGTTGCCGTCGTTGCGGCGGTGGTGTTGAGCGATGCGCCGTTGGATACGGGCGCCGCTGCAGGTGTTGTTGCCACGCTAGCCGGTGCAACCGCCAACGATTGCTCGGCGGCCAATTCGGCTTCCAACTCTGGGCTGACCTCAGCAACTGGCTCTGCCACATCTGCCACAGGCTCAGGGTCCTCGCCCCACACTTCTGTAAACAGCAGCGTCGTAATCTCGCGCGCGAACGACATGAGATCGGCACCGGCCATGCGGCCCTCAGGCGCATTCAGCGCATAGTTGGCTGCGGCCAGATCGGTGAAAAAGACCTCGTGGATGAGGAAATAGGCCGGCTCGCCGCGCGGGGCACCGATGGCGCGGTTGACCACCGTGCGCTTCATACCTGGCATTTTGCCGATGAGCTGGACGTGATTGGCGAAGCGCTCCTCGAACTGGTCGGGGTTCGCCGGCTGGCGGAAGAAGATGATGAGCTTGATCATGAATGATTACTTGTTATCAAGCATACCGCTTTTCACCGCTTCCATCTTCTGCAAATGCTTTAGCGTGCGGCCGTGGACTTGTGAGGCGACACGATTGAATTCTTCGAGCCGATGCGCTTGTTCCATGCCCGCGCTTTGCGCCAACTCTCTTTGGATTTGCATCTGTTTTCGGGAGGTATACAGCTCGTTGAGCGAATTGGGCAAGTCCAATTTTGTAATCGTCACCGAGCGTACGTCGAAGCCGTATTGTTTCGGGCCATCGACAAGCATGGCCAGCCGTCGAAACACATGGGAACTGATTGCCGACGACGAACTCATGATGATATCCAGAGGTCGTTGATTTGTTTCGCATGTGGCTTGAGCTTCAACAAATCGCGTCACAATTTCGTCGCCGTCCCGATGTTCGGTGATGATCGCGGGCAGAAATTCCAACATTTCCTCCCATTCAACAACGAAGTGATACGTTAATTTGACGTTGTCTCGTGTTACGCAGTCATGCTTAAACGTGGTGGTGTGCAGATGCATTGAACGAAAGTCACAGCGTTGCAAATAAGGCCAGACAAATACTGAGTCAGCAATAACGGCTTCAATTTGGCCGCCAAGTTTCGTGATGATCGCGGCATGTCTGTCGGAAATACGTCGAATGCAGATGTTGCGAACAAACAACGTGGATAAATAAATTGAAATGATCAGGCCAAGGCCGACCATTAAGAGGAGCGAAAAAATGCTGACGACGAATTGGCCCAGAAAAAATAAGGCGACAGCCACCAGGCAAATCGCTATCCCTAAGGGCACGCCGACTATAACTATATTTGCCGAAACAGGAATTAGTTTTCTCATAGTATGAATTTTTGCAGTTTTAAAACAAGGAACAAAGCTAGTGATCATCGCCTTTCGTGCCGATGGGGCACAGCGCCCATAAGCATGGCGCTGAAGCACCAAGCTCATAAACGAAGCCCCTCTGGGGCTAAGAACAATCCGCAGCCCCAGAGGAGCTTCGTTTATGAGCTTGGCCATTCATGGCCGAGCGTTTCATGACGATATGGTTGCCTTAGCTTGTGTAAGCCCAACCTTGGGCGAACGCCGGTCGCCCCTACCCTAGGGAACAATCACTCATTTTGTCTAATTTGCAGTGCGAACCAATTTTTACGACGAATGAGCATTGAAATTTCGTAGTCGCACTACTAAATTTAGGAAACCCATTGGCTCAACTCAAAACAAAACAACTCTCGGCCATCGGCCAGCTCCAGCTCTACATTGGCCGGCAGGCCGATGGTCTGGGCCGCTATGTGCTGGAGCAGGCGCTCCAAATTTTGGTGGGCGGCATTCCCACCGTGATCGGCGTGGGGCTGCGCGGCGTGCTCTACCGGCTCATGCTCAAGATGCACGGCGTCAGCGCCATCGAAAACAGCGTGCGGCTGCGCTTTGCCAACCACATTACGCTGGGGGCCGGCAGCTACCTCGACCAGGGCGTGTACATCCATGCCTGCCCCAACGGCGTGCAAATTGGCGCGCGCACCTATGTGATGCACGGCAGCATCCTGCACGTCTATAACTTTCGCGGCCTGCCCAACAGTGGCATTTCGATCGGCGAAGACAGCCTGATTGGCGAGATGAACGTGATTCGTGGTCAGGGCGGCGTCCAGATCGGCAATCGCGTGTACACCTCGCCGCTGTGCCAGATCATCGCCGTCAACCACATCTTCGATGACCCGACCAAGCCTTTCATTGAGCAGGGTCTCACGGCCGAGGGCGTGGTGATTGAGGATGACGTGTGGATTGGCTCTGGTGCGGTCATTCTGGACGGCGTGCGGGTGGGGCAGGGTGCGGTCGTGGCGGCGGGGGCCGTGGTGACCAAAAACGTGCCGCCGCACACCGTCGTTGGTGGTGTGCCGGCCAAGGTCATCAAAGACATCACCATCGAATCTGCCCGGGAAGCCCAGGCCAAACGGACAGCGCCGGTCTATCACTTGTAAAGGTCAGTTATTAGTTGTTGGTTTTTAGTCGTTAGTTGCAGAAGCGAAATACTCTACAAACCCTTGAGTTTTGGTCTACTGACTATAAAAACTAATCACTAACCACTAACAACTAATCACTCCCCATGAGGGAAATTGCAGAAATCTACGACTAAAGTTGCGAGGGATGAGTTAGTTAGGAGGAAAAAGCAACCTATGTCAAATGCAACGCTGTCCGTTGTGATTCCAGCGTATAACGAAGAAGACGGTATCGCCACGATTCTGGATCGTTTGCTCAAAGTGCGGCCCGAACTCAAAAAGCTCGGCATCAACACCGAGGTGATCGTGGTCGATGATGGCAGTAAGGACAAGACGGCCGAAATTGTCCGCAACTACAAAGATGTGCGGCTCTTGCAGCACAAGATCAACAAAAACTACGGCGGCGCGCTCAAGACCGGCTTCAAAAACGCCACGGGCGATATGATGGCGTTTTTGGACGCCGACGGCACGTATCCTCCTGAATACTTCCCCAGGATGTGTCAGGAAGTGATGAACGGGGCCGATATGGTCGTGGCCAGCCGGATGGCGGGTGAGAAGAATGAAAGCCCGTTTGTGCGCCAGGTCGGCAACTTCCTGTTCGCCAATCTGGTCAGCCTGATCGGCAACCGCAAGGTGACCGATGTGGCCAGCGGGATGCGCGTATTTCGCCGCACCGTGCTCGAACGGCTCTACCCGCTGCCCGATGGTCTGAACTTCACCCCGGTGATGAGCGTGCGTGCGCTGCACGAAGAGTTGAAGCTGGTGGAAGTGGCGGTGCCGCATCACGAGCGCGATGGTCAGAGCAAGCTGAGCGTCATCCGCGACGGCGTGCGCTTTTTGAATGCCATTATCTGGACGGCGTTGACCTATAACCCGGCTCGTATTCTGGGGCTGATCGGCATGGCGTTTATTGCCATTGCCGCCGTGATTTTGGCCTCATTCATGGTGGCTCGCCTGGGCGGCACAACCGAAATTAGCAACTGGGGCGTGTTCGGCATCTTCGGCGCGCTGGCTCTGTCGGTGACGGGTGTGAGCCTGTTCAACCTGGGTGCCATGTTCAACTATCTGGTCACTCTGTTCCAAAAGCGGCCCATTCGTCAGGGCTTGTTCGGCAAACCCGTATTTGCCAAACCCATTGACCAGCAGTTTTGGTGGATTGGTGGCCTAAGCGTGTTGCTCGGCATTCTGATCGGCGTTGTCAGCCTGATGCTCAGCTTCAACGGCTGGGACTTAAACCGGCTGTGGATGTGGCTGGCGGGTGGTGCTGCGCTCATTTTGATCGGCGTGCAGTTTATCGTGTCTTGGACGGTCATGCGCGTGCTTGAAGAGCTCAGTCAGCGCGAGATCAAGGTCGATCTGGACATGCTCGGCAAAGAGATCAAAGACGAGACTACCAATTCCTTCGTTGTTCGAACTCAATCTTTAGTCTGAATTTTGATGAGGATTGAGTGTCATTAGAACAAGCAAACAGCGAAGTTCACCGTTATCTCGCAAAATTTAACATGAATTGCGAGTAAAACGTGTGATAATAAAGAAGATATACATCTGATTAACTCTGTATTTTGAGGATTTCGGATTTACGCAAAGAGGAAAGTTAGGGAGGAATAGTTACAACGATGAGCAATGATGTTCAAAACACCACGCCGGAAGGCGCGGTAGCCACACCCAAGCCCACGATGGCCCCCGCTCCAGGTGCCGCTCCGGCCCCGGCCCCGGCTCCCGCAGCCGGCCCCAAGATGAGTGCCGCGCCTGCCCCCGGATCAGCTGTTGCACCTGCCAACAAAACTGGCCGCGCGTTGACCGCTAAAGAGATCACCGAGCTGAGCAAGGAAATATTGAGCCCGGAAGAGCAGCTCAAGCTCAACCTCGGCACGCGCAATGTGCGCCCGTTGCCGGCTCCGAAATTCCCGGATGCAGACCTGGCCGTGCGCGCCAAAGGCATTCACAAGCAGCCCCATAAAGTGGACATCCTGCTCGTCAATCCGCCCACGCCCGATCAGGCCATTTGGATTCGCAGCCAGCACCGGGTCGGTCGCCGTAGCCGCGAAAACATGATTTGGCCGCAAATGGAACTGGCCCAGATGGCGGCCATTCTTGACAAAGACTATAACGTCGCTGTCATCGATGCCAACGCCGAGCGCATGAGCTGGCCCGATTTCGAGGCCAAACTCAAAGAGATGCGCCCGCGCTTTTACCTGACCCAGGTGACTGCGCCGACCTTGACCAACGACATGTACGGCGCCTTCCTGGCCCGCAGCATGGGCGCGATCACCATGGCCTTCGGCACGCATGTGACGCCGATGCCGCGTGAGACGCTGGAGAACTACCCCGCCCTCGACTTCGTGTTGCGTGGCGAGCCCGAGCTCACCCTGCGCGAGATCATGGACATGGTCATGGTCGCCAATGGCGAGTGGACGGCCGATCTGGCCACCGACAAACTCATCAAGAAGGATGGTCAGCCGGCCGATGCCGATGGTCACTTCTACTTCATGGTGAAGGATGCCGACACGATGTGGCAGCCGTGGTGGCGTCTGGATTCGCTGCAGAAGCCGATTGCCGATGAGCGCATGAAGGTGACTTACGACCAACTCGCCATGATTCGCGGCCTGGCCTGGCGCCGCGACTCTGAGGTGATGGTGAACTGGGATCGCCCCTTCATCAAGAACCTGGATGATCTGCCGATTCCGCGCCACGACATGCTGCCGTACGACAAGTATCGAATCCCGATGATCAACGGCCCGTACACGTTCATCGTGACGAGCCGCGGCTGCACGGCCGGTTGCAAATATTGCATCAAGCACGTCAGCTATCAGTATTCAATTCGGCTGCGCACCCCCGAGAACATCATGGAGGAGCTGCGCCTGCTGAAGAGCCTGGGCGTCAAGCACGTGCATATGTATGCCGACTTGTTCACGGTCAGCCGCGAGCAGGTGGTCAAGCTGTGCCAACTGATGATCCAGGAGAATCTGGGGCTGACCTGGACCTGCAACAGCCGCGTGGACTATGTCGACGAGGAAATGTTGATGCTCATGGGCAAGACTGGCTGCACCTACATCTCGTGGGGCATCGAGAGCGCCAACGAGCAGGTGTTGAAGAAGGCGGCCAAGGGCTACCGGCTGGAGCAGGCCCCCCGCGCATTGCGCTGGGCGCACAAGGCCGGCATCAAAAACTGGGGCTACTTCATTATTGGCCTGCCGGGCGAGACGGTCGAGAGCATCAAGCAGACCATGGATTTCAGCAAGGAGTTGCCGCTGGACATCGCGTTGTTCCACGTGGCCGCGCCGTATCCGGGCACGCCGTTCTTCTTCGAAGTGCTGGAAAACAACTGGTTTCGCAAGGGCACCGATTGGGAGCAGGTGGACATGGACAAGGGCACCGTGCTCGACTACAACGGCCTCAGCGCCGAGCAGCTCGAGTATTGGCAGAAGCGCGCCTTCCGCGAGTGGGCGTTCCGGCCGGGTCCGATCATCCACTTTATCAAGTCAATTAATGGCCCGCGCGTGGTCAAGAGCGCGGTTGAAATTGCGCTGGGCACGTTGGGTTGGGTGAAGTAAGAATCGGATTTTGGACAGAATGAACAAAATTAAACAGAATGGGGAACTGATCTTCATTCTGTTAAATTCTGTTCATTCTGTCTAAAATCTGCCTGATTCGGCAGCAATGACGTAGATATTAATCTGCTGATTCGCCCAATCGTCCGAACTCTTAATCACGAATCTCCACGAATTTGACGATTCTGCACGAAGATAAACTCATTCGTGTTCATTCGTTGGATTCGTGGAGATTTGTGTTTTCCAGTGTTTCAATTTTTATTCCTGCTCTCGGCCATCCTCGGCACCGTCGTCGCTGTTAACCCCGCAGATGCAATCGGCCGTCTGATTCTGATCGCTGTGGGTCTGGCTCTCAGCGTTGCTGCGGCACGTTTGCCGACCACCCCTCACACCGTCCGCCTCGGCCGCATCATTTTTGCTGCCTTGCCCGTCGTCGTCGCGCTCTACTTCTTCCTCACCAACGATTGGGCGGCTCGCATTGGCAAACTGCCCGCGCTCGACCCGGCCTTGCGTCTGCTCGATCAACTTCAGCCCGTTCACGGCATTTCCATCAACACCAATGTCGTCGGCGGCGTCATTGCCGCCTACATGCCGCTGCAAGTGGCGGCGTTGTGGCCCAACCTGCGCAAGGGCATTGGGTCGTGGCTGCTGATCGGGATCTCGCTGGCGGCATTGCTGGCCAGCCTGTCGCGCAGCGCCTGGTTCGCACTGGCCGCCATCAGCTTCGCCGCGCTGGTGTGGCACCGGCTGTCTGGTGTGCCAGCGTTGCCCAGGCGCCGGTGGCTATGGCTGGGCATGATGGCCGCCGCGCTGGCTGTGTTTGTGGTTTTTCTCGCAATCACCAGTCCCGGCCAACGCCTCTTTACCTCCATTTGGGGCGAGCGCAGCCATATCTGGGCCGATAGCATTCAGCTCGCCCTCGACACGCCATTTACAGGCATAGGCTTGGGCCACTTTGAGACCGTGTATTCGAGCTATGTGCTGTTGGTGCATGTGCCGTTTCTCTATTACGCCCACAATGTTTTGCTCGATATCTGGCTGGGTCAGGGTTTGTTGGGGCTGGCCGCGTTTGTGGGCTGGTTGATTGCAGCCGTGGTGCGGCATGGGGCGATCCAGCGTGCACAGTCAGAATCCACAACCCACTCCAGCGCCAGTTTGATTCGTTTTGCAGCGCTGGCGTCCCTCGGTGTGGTGTTGATCCACGGTATGCTCGACGACCCCTGGTATGGCTACAGCGCGGTGGCGTTGCCGTTGCTGTTTGTGCCGTTGGGTTTGCTGGCGCGGCATGTGCCGGTTAAAGCGCCGGTCCCAATCCTGGCATCGCGCTTCGCCATTGAGCTTCGCCTGCTGGTGATCGGCCTGGCCATTTTTGGAGGTGCCTGGCTCATCCGCTTTCCGAATTTGTATGCAGCAGCTCTGACCAACGTCGGAGCCATTCGCCAGCAAAGGGCCGAACTTTGGGGCTATAGCGCTGAGAAGTTTGGGATGCAGGATGCGGTGCGCCGGGACATTGATCTACAACCCGTGATTGCCCAATATGAAGCGGCGCTGCAAATCGACCCGGGTCAACCCGCCGCGCATCGCCGGCTCGGCCAGATTGCCCTGGCGCGCAAGAATATTGGGGCTGCGTGTGCTCATTTTCGAGCGGCCTGGGACAGCAACCCTGCCAACCGTGCCACGCGCCAGTTCATGGGCGAGTGCGCGGCATTGGATGGCGATGTGGCAACGGCTGAGCAATTTTGGCGCAGTGTCGATATTAATCAGGGGCAATTACAGCTTCGTTATGCGTGGTACAACGATTTTATTGCCGATAAAGTTCGTGCGGTTTTAATCTCAGCCGCGACTAACACCTTGAAGTAACAATCTGCTCGTCGAGGATTCAAAGTGCAACATTCATATCGCTATATTGCCAATACCCTTGCATGCGGATTCATGCAGACCCTACGTGTCGCCTGTATCGCAAGTATTATTTTTGCCTCCAACCTGTTTGCGGGTGTGGGAGTTTCACAGCCGGCTCACGCTCAGGCAACCGATGAAGGTCCCTGGACGCCGGCGGTAAATCTGTCGCGTTCGGGTTCAGCCTCACAACCGCTGGTTGCTCTTGGCCCCGACGGCACCACCCACACTCTATGGTGGGACAAGCTCGATGGCATGCGCTACAACCGCGTATCGGCCAGTGCGCTCACCTCAACCACAGTGGTCATTAAACCGGTGCCGGTGCCAACGATCTTTGGCAACAAGCAAATCGATGTGGATCAGAAGACGGGCCGCTCGACCACGACCTTGAGCGCGCCCACGAACCCGCGGTTGCTGGCCGATACCAATGGCCGGGCCCATTTCCTATGGCAGAACGCCCTGAATCAACTGCTGTATTCGCAAGGCCCCGGCCCTGCCCAGGGGCAGACGTGGTCGGCTCCCCAGGCTCTGAGTGAAGCGATGATTGCGGCCGACGCGACGGCGGACAGTGCAGGTGGCCTTCATCTCGCCTATGTGCGTTCGTCTGATGGCCGCACGCGCACCGAGCCGGGGTTGTACTACCGCGCTCGCGCCGGCAATGCCTGGGCACAACCCACCCTGGTCTATTCCTCCACCTATTTTCGAGTGGACACGGCCAATGATGTGGCGGTGAGTGTGGCCGGCGATGGCAAAGGTAATGCCATTGTCACCTGGTTCCAGGCGCGGTTGGGCCAAAGCTTTTATGCCGTGTCCAACAATAAGGGCAGAACGTGGTCGGCCCCGCTTCCTGTTTCAGGCGCAACTGAAAGCAGCGCCGCACAGACCAGTGTTGCCAGTGCGCCCGATGGCGCATTTTTGCTGATCTGGCGCGATGCCAATGCACGCGGGTGCGGCCTCACCCAGCGGAAATCAATGGACGGCGGCCTCACCTGGAGCAACCCTGAACCCATTCTCGGTAGTCTGGGCAACTGCCCGCCAACCTGGCAGTTTGCGACGTCTGAGGGCAAGCTGTGGTTTGTGGGCGCGCCGCGCGATGCCCAGGGGTTCAATGCCAATTCAGTCACGCTGGCCAATTGGGACGGCACGCAGTGGTCGGCCACTGTGGATCTGGCCTTGACCGCGTTCGATGCTGCGGCCAAGCGCGCCCAAACCCTGAGCTGTTTGAATGTGGGTCTGGCCGGCGCCTCGCTCATCGGCATGGGTTGCAGTTCGGTGGGTGACGTATGGCTGTCGGCCAATGCGGTCCCACTCAGCTCGCTCATTTCCAGCTTGCAAGTGTCGTGGATGCCGGCTCAGCTGGTATCTGAGCAGCAGGGCAATGTCGCCGCCAACACGCTGGCGACGGCCACGGATGGACAGAGCGTGTTGTATGCCATGTGGGCCCAGCCCAGCCTGGGGAACCCGGCCAATGTCGATATTTATTTTGCCAACTGGACCAATGATCTGTGGACCAAAACCCGCGTCATTGGCCCGCCGTCTGGCCGCGCATCACATCCCTCACTGGCCTTTACGCCGGATGGGCGTGTGCACGCGCTATGGAACAGCGGCAAGGTCTATTACAGCAAATCCTTTGCCCGTGATGCCAACAACGCCGAAGGCTGGAGCAAACCACAGCCACTGGACGCGCCCAATGACGTCGCTGGTGCCTCCAGCCTCATCTACGATCCGCGAACCAACACACTGCTGGCGGCGTTTTCAGTGCCGTTCAACGAGAACCGTGGCATCTACCTCACCCGCTCGACCGATGGCGGCGACAAGTGGGCCGCACCTCAACTTGTTTTTGATGCGGTGTCGGCGGGTTGGGAAAGCGCGGATCAACCGCAGCTCATACTGGACCCGGTCAATGGCATCCTGCATCTGGTATGGCTGAAAACCGTGCTGCCCAACAACACCGGCCAAAAGGGTGTGTATTACGCCTCATCGCGCGATGAGGGCGCAACCTGGTCGGCGCCGGTCGAGCTGGCCACCGGCAATGTCGATGCCCCGCAGTTAACCCTGGCGGGCAAGGGTTTGGTAAGTGTGGTGTGGAACCGCGTGATCGACGGCTCGACCACGGCTACACCCTATGAAGCGCACTATCGCGTGTCGCCGGATGATGGCCAGCGCTGGTCGGATGATCAGTTGGTGCCGGGCTTTGAAGAGGTGAGCGGCCGGCTGAGTGTGGTGGGCGATCAGGCCGGCCATCTCTATGCGGCGGGCGTAAGCCAGACTCCGGGCGGCGAATCGTCCTTGCTGTATTCATACTGGACTGGCCAAACCTGGGCCGCGCGTGAAGTGTTTGCACTGGGTCAGGCTGCCGGGGCTGGCAGTGACACCGCCGCAATCCTGTTGCCGCAAACCGGCCAGCTGACAGCGTTGATGCGCATTCCCATGCTGAATCGCGATGGGGTCAACCAATTTGAAGTGGTGTCCATCGAGCGCAAGGTCACGCCAGTGGAGCTGGACCCGGCCATCGCCCTGCCGCCAGCCCCGGCTCCGTCTGCCACTTTGGCAACTCAGTTGCAAATTGATGCCAGTCCGACGCCCAAACCCATGTTGGTCTTGACGCCGGCTCCGACTAATGGAGGGGGTATCGGCACGGGAACGCAGCGCGAAGTGCTTCTGTTCGGGGCGCTGGCTGCCGTGATTGTGCTGGGCATCGGCGGAATTGTGTTTGGGTTTTCACGGAGTCGCCGACGATAAGACGTAAGACCCAAGTCATCCCGTAAATTTCTGACTTCTGTCAATGAGGTTAGATGTCTGGCAAATTGTCCTCAGCTTATTTGCATTTACGATGAATCGTCTTCGACTGGGAGTCATAGGCACCGGCCGCATGGGCAAAAGCCATTGCCGCATTTATTCGAACCTGCGGCATGGTGAACTGGTCGGTGTCTACGACCAATCCCTGCCTGCCGCGCAGGCCGTGGCGCAAACCAATCTGGCCGAGTGCTATACCGACCTGGATGCGCTATTGGATCAGGTGGACGCGGTCAGCATCACCACCCCGACCCCGACTCACTTTGAACTGGCCATGCGCTGCATCGAACGCGGCGTGCATGTGCTGATCGAAAAACCCGTTACTCATTCTCTGGAGCAGGCCCGCCAACTGGTGGCTGCGGCCGAGGCCAGTGACCTCATTGTCCAGGTCGGCCACATCGAGCGATTCAACCCGGCCTACCGCGAGCTCAAAAATCTGGTGGATGGCGCCACTGTGATGTCGGTTGACTTTCGCCGGCTCAGCCCTTATCGCGGCAGCAACATGGATGTGGATGTGGTGCTGGATTTAATGATCCATGACATTGACCTGGCGCTGAATCTGGCTGGCGAGATGCCGCAGCAGATTTGGGCCAGCGGCATTTCGGCCTATGGCGAAGCAACGCGCCCGGTTGCGGGACAAGCTGGAATTAAAACACGGGAGAACTGGGTTGTGCAAGAAACCACCAACGGCCGCACCCCTGTCGGCACAACGTCCATGATGGCGAATCAGCACGGCGTCATCGACTATGCCGTGGCCCAATTGAGATTTGCCAGCGGACTGATGCTGATGCTGACGGCCTCGCGCCTGACCGAGCAAAAGGTGCGCATTGCCGAAGTGACTGCGCTGGAGGCGTTTATTACGGCCGATTTGCTGAATAAATCGGTATTGGTCTACCGCAGCACGATTGGGGAAAACGTGGAACAGGGGCTGCGTGGGGTGAAATATCGGCAGGAGAATATAGTTGAGCGGATTCAAGTGCCTATTTTTGAGCCCCTTTATCTGGAGCTGCAAGACTTTGTAGATTGCGTGTTAGAGGGGCGCAAGCCACAAGTGACGGCCCAGGATGGCATGAACGCGCTGGCATTGGCCGAAGATATTCGCAGCGCCATTCTGCCTGGCTTGATCCGTCGCGGCCTGTGAAGATTTTAGAGAAGTGAAGCGAAGGGAAATCTAATGAATTTATCGATCGTGATTCCATGCTACAACGAGGCCGATAATGTGCCGAAACTACGGGATGAATTTTTCCCGGTCGTGGCGGCGTTGGCAAAAATGCGCACGGTCGAGGTAATTTTTGTAGACGATGGCAGCCAGGACCATACCTGGGCTGCCTTGCACGAGGCTTTTGGTAGCCGCGATACGGTGGCGAAGTGGGGCGCGGCGGTTCGCTTCGAGCGGCATTCCGTGAATCGAGGCCTGGGCGCGGCCATTCGCACCGGCCTGACCGCGGCGCGGGGTGAAATTATTGTGACGGCCGACAGCGATGGCACCTATCGCTTCGAGACCATTCCAGCCTTGATTGAGGCGTTGACGCCGGACCTGGACATCGTGACGGGCTCGCCCTATCACCCCAAAGGCCATGTCGATAATGTGCCGCAATACCGGCTTGTGTTGAGCAAGGGCTCGTCATTTTTATATCGTCTGCTGGTCGATCGCCGGTTGCACACCTATACCGCTTTGTTTCGGGTATATCGCCGCCGGGTCATCGAGCAAATTACGTTTGAGAGCGATGGATTTCTGGCCGGCACCGAACTGCTGGTGAAAGCCATTTTGCACGGCTTTCGCGCAGGGGAATATCCCACCACCTTGCATGCGCGCGTGTTTGGGATGAGCAAAGCCAAAATCGCCCGCACCGTTCGAGCGCACCTGAAGTTTCAGGGCCGCGTGCTGCTGCATCGGCTGCGCATTCGGCCGATAGTGCAGGCAGTCAAGCCGACTCGCAGTCCGGTAATTTAAGCCTCGCCGCACCCTGTTATTGCAAAGCCGCCCGCATTCATGAAAATTGTTTCCATCGTCGGTGCTCGTCCCGAATTTGTTCAAGCCACACCGCTCAGCCGGGTGTTGCGCCTGTGCTCGGGGCAGCCGCGCCATCAGGAAATTCTGGTGCATACGGGTCAGCACTATGACTATCGCATGTCGCAGACCTTTTTTGATGAGTTGGGCACGCCGGCCCCGGATTACAACCTCGAAGCGGGTTCCGGCTCACACGGCCAACAAACCGGCGAAATCCTGGCCGGCATCGAGCAGGTGTTGTTAAAAGAACAGCCCGATTGCGTCATCGTTCGGGGCGATACCAACAGCACACTGGCCGGCGCGTTGGCGGCCAGCAAGCTCGCCGTGCAGGGGCGGCGCATTCACCTGGCCCATGTCGAGGCTGGCGAGCGCAGCTTCGACCGGCGCATGCCCGAGGAGATCAACCGCATCGTCACCGACAGCATCTCCGATGTGCATTTTTGTGTGAGCGGCACGGCGCTGCAGCGGCTGGCCACCGAGGGCATCACCACCGCCCACCATGTCGGCGATGTCATGCTCGATGCCATGCGGCACAACCGACCGATTGCCGAGCGCAACAGCCGCATTCTGGCCGAGCTTGAGCTGATCCCAGGCCAGTATGTGCTGGTGACGGTGCATCGGGCCGCCAACACGGATGATGCCGGGCGTTTGCGCGGCATTGTGCAGGCGCTGAACGCGGCGGCGGAAACGGTGGTTTTTCCGGTGCACCCGCGCACGCAGGGCAAGATTGCCGAGTTGGGGCTAACCTTTGGGCCGCATGTGAAGGTGCTGGGGCCGGTGGGTTACTTCGACATGATTACCCTGGAAGCCAATGCCCGGTTGATTGCCACGGATTCGGGCGGCGTGCAGCGTGAGGCCTACTTTTTGCAGCGGCCGTGCCTGACCTTGCGCGACGAGACGGAATGGACTGAGACGGTGCAGGCCGGCTGGAATGTGCTGGTGGGAGCAGAGCCGGAACGCATTTTGCAGGCCTGGCGTGGATTTGCGCCGCCGGCTGAGCAACCGCCGATTTTTGGGGACGGGCACGCGGCGGAGAAGATTGTAGAAATTTTGGAACGCAACGTCTGACGTAGACGATTACGTAGACGTAATCATAGGCATCAACACACTAAACCACTATGAAAATAGCAATCGTCGGCGGCGGCATTATGGGCATTACCCTGGCGTATTACCTGTCGAAACAGGGCGCTCAGGTCGAGATCTTTGAGGCTTCGCCGATTTTAGGTGGACTGGCCGGACCTTTGACATTGCCCGACGGCACCGACGTGGATCGCTTCTATCACGTCATCCTGAAAAGTGACGAATTTCTGATGGGCCTGTGCGAAGAACTGGGCCTGACCGACCAATTGCGCTTCAACACCACCCGCACCGGCTTCTACTGGCGCGGCAAGCTCTACAGCATGAACAACGTGATCGAGTTCATGCGCTTCCCGCCGCTGGGTTGGGTCGATCGGTTTCGGCTGGGAGTGACGGTGCTGGCCGCGCAGCAAGTCAGCGACTGGCAGCGGCTGGAAGGCGAGAGCGTGGAGAAGTGGCTGTTGCGCTACGGGGGCAAAACCACCTACGAGAACATCTGGCGGCCCATGCTCAAGGCCAAATTTGATGGCGGGTTCGATGATGTGCCGGCCACCTGGATGTGGTCGCGGCTGGTGCGGATCAAGAGCATGCGCAAGGGTGTGAGCCAGAAGGAAAGCTCCGGCCATCTGCTGGGCGGCTACATCACCCTGCTCAAAGCCATGCTGAAGCGGATCGAGGCGGCCGGCGGCAGCATTCACCTGCAAACGCCGGTGCAGGAGGTGGTGATCGAAGGACAGAGTCAGGGTGACGGTGCTGGCCAGGCCGTGGGGTTGCGGGTGAATGGCGAGGTGCGCCGCTTCGACAGAGTGGCCGTGACCATGCAAACGCCTGTGTTTCAGAAGCTGATTCCCAGTGCGCCGCAGGTCTATCGCGATTTCTTGGGCAAGACCGACTATTTGGGCATCGTGTGTCCGCTAATGGTGCTCGACAAACCTCTCACCGGCTACTGGACCGTCAATATCACCGACGACCGGTTTCCTTTTACCGGCATTGTCGAGACCACCACCTACATTGACCCGCAGGATGTAGGCGGCCATCATCTGGTGTATCTGCCCAAATACACCCAACCCGGTAGCCAGTGGCAGAAGATGAGCGATGACGAGATTCGCCAGATCTGGCTGAAGAATTTGAAAGAGATGTTGCCGGAATTCGATGAGCGCAGCGTGCGCTACTTCCTGGTGCACCGCGAGCGCTATGTCGAGCCGTTGCATCCCCTGAATTCAGCTGGCAGCATTCCGCCGGTTCAAACCTCGGTGAAAAACCTCTACCTGACCACAACAGCCCAGATTTACCCCGCGCTGACCAATGGCGAATCGGTGTCTCGGCACGCCAGCCAGGCGGCCCACACCATTTTGCAGGCTTGAAAACCTAAATCGAGTGGTCAGGGCCGTTCAATCCACAATTCATTAAACAACACCCATTCAAGATAATTTCAAATTGGCTTTTGTGTAACCAGCATTGCGACGGCCATCGCAATGCTGGTTAGGTTATTCAGGCTCTCCCGACTTTAGCGGGAAAGGGGAACCTAAAGGGCGAAATGATCTCGACAAGGTTCCCTTCGGCTTTGACGCCGAAAAACCCCACCCCCAGCCCCTCCCCGCTGCGGGGAGGGGAGCACATCCCCCTCCCTGAAAGGGAGGGGTTAGGGGTGGGTTCTTCACCAGTGACAGTGTCAAGTCGCGACTTATTGTTAGGGTGCTTTCCCGCTAAAGTTGGGAGAGCCGTTATTCATAGAGTTGTGCC
>JBBQST010000008.1:0-25501 GCA_038213625.1 Thermoflexales bacterium | reverse complement strand
CCTGCCACCCATCACCTACGGCAGCGAGCAGGGTTTCGCCCCCCACTACCGGCAACAGGTGAATGACTTTGCCGCTGCGTTACGCGGCAGGCCGCTCACCGATGCCACGCCGGTGCAACTCAACCTGACCACGCCGCAAGCTTTGCGCGTGTTGCGCAGCGCCGGTGTCACCTACATCTACCGCGGGGCTTTCCAATCGCCGGGGCTAGGCGTGGATGAGATTGACACCGTGGTCCTGCGCGGCAGCCCAGATTTTCGGCTGGTCTATGAAGAGGGTGGCGTGGAAATCTTTGCGGTGTTGCCGTGAGGATCAATGAGCTCAGATAGGAGTGGGTCTGAGACCCGCCTCCCGACCCGCCTCCCCACCAAACCACGGCATGCAACACGGTTAAACACGCACGTCACCGCAAGATAAAGCCTTCATTCAAAGGATCATCCGGCGTGACAACAAACTCATGGCGGCCGGTGATCCATGCGCGGCCGGTGATCTCGGGGATGATGGCGGCATGCGGACCGAATGTGGTCTCGCGTAGCACTTTGCCGGTGAAGGTGGTGCCTAGAATGCTCTCGACCACAAAGGGGTCGCCCGCGTTCAAGCGGCCTTTGGCGAACTCCAGCGCCAGCCGGCCACTCACACCTGTGCCGGTCGGCGAGCGATCCACCTCGCCCTCGGCAAACACGCACACATTGCGGCTGTTGTGGGCGGGCTCGCTCGCGCTGTTGTAGAAGATGGTGCCGTAGAGAAAGCCCAGATCAGCCTCGGTCGGGTGCTGGATGGGAATCGTGTCCATCACGGCGCGCTTGATGCGCATGCCGATGTCGATCAGCGCCCGGTAATCGGTGGCATCCAGATGCAGGTCGAGGCCGTTGGCCGCCACATCGACATAGGCATAGAACGCGCCGCCGAACGCGACATCCAAACGAACCTGTCCCACCTCTGGCACCGCCACCACCTGATCGAGCAGAAAGACGAATGAGGGCACATTCTCGAAGCTGACCTGACGCACGCGTTTGGCGTCGGCGTCCCACTCGGCGCGCGCGATGATGCGGCCGGCCGGGGTATCGAGCCGCAAATCGGGGCGATTGGTGATCGCGTCCATCGCGCCGATCTCGAACACCAGGGTGCCAAGGGCGATGATGCCGTGGCCGCACATGGTGCTGTAGCCCTCGTTGTGCATAAACAGCACGCCCACGTCGCCATCGGCGCTGGTGGGGTCGGTCAAAATCGCGCCATACATGTCGGCGTGGCCGCGCGGCTCGAACATCAGCACCTTGCGCAGGTGGTCGAGGTGTTCACGCGCAAAGCGGCGTTTGGCCAGCATGGTGTCGCCCTCGGGCTCGGGGTAGCCGCCGGTGATGACGCGCAAGGGCTCGCCTTCGGTGTGCAAATCAATCGTCTCGATGCGGAGCGAATCGGCTGGGGGTGTCCAGGTCATAGTGTTGTGAAGACATTATCAATGATGGGCCGCAAAGATGGGTCGCAAAAAGAGCACAGGTTAGACGCCGTGTTGAGTACATCGGGGCTTTGAGATAGATAAAGTTTCGATTGACTTAGAACAAATTTTCTGTTACAACTTATTAAAGTGCAACCAAATGGTTTCACTTGGAGAATCAGTATGGAACAAAAAATAATCGAGCGAAGCATTTTGATTGATGTGCCGCGCGGCCAGGCATGGCTGGCATTGACCCAACCCGAACAGCTTGCGCAATGGTTTTTGCCACCGATGTTGGGTGCCGGGATGAAGCGCGACGCGCAGGACCAGCTTTTCGTGAGCATGGGCGGCATGGATATTCCACTGGCCGTGTTTGAAGTATTGGACGCGCCGCGCCAGATCACCCTGCATAGTTTGCCGGACCGGCTGATCACCATGACCTACACACTGGATGAAGCCGTTGCTGGCACACGAGTCACGATGTCGCTGAGCGGCTTTGAGTCGCTGCCGGCGAATGCACAGCAGGAACGTGAAGGGCCGAGCGGCGCGGGTCTGGAGAAGGCGCTGGAGAACTTGAAGGCCTATCTCACCGGCGTGGAATTGCCGTTCCCGGAGGGCTATATCGCCGCAGTGTTTGGTTACCGGCGCGAAACCAAACAGAGTTTTGCCGTCGAGCGCAGCATCTGGTTTGCCGCGCCGCGCGAGCGGGTGTGGCGGGCCATTACCGACCCCCAGCAAATTCCCCAGTGGTTCTCGCCAGGCACAACATGGCGGGTATCGGCACTTGAGGTGGGTGGCAGGTTATCCGTCTACGATGCCGAGACCGACACCGACAAATACACCCAGGTCATCGAGGTGTTCGACCCACCCCAGCGGTTTGTGACCCGGATGCTCCCCAAGCCGCCGGAGATGATCAGCGACACCACCACCTACGCGCTGGTGGAGGAAAGCGGCGGGACGCGCTTGATTCTGACCCACTCCGGCTATGCCCTGAACACCGATGCGCTTCGCCACCAAAGCATGGAGCAAAATGCCTTCGGCTTCGGCATGATGCTGGAGAATCTGCGCGCATATGTGGAAGGCCAAAGCCTGCCTTATCCCTTCGGTTTCTAGATCAATCGCCATTTAATATCTTTGCAGTGCAAACCTCCGGTTATCCACGCCGGGCATTAAAAAATCCAATTTCATCATGGAAAACAAGATGTGTCTGTTTTGAAAGACGTGTCTGTCTTTGCCGCCCTGGCAGATCCCATTCGGCGGAGTCTGCTGCTCAATCTGGCCGAAAAGAGCCCCAAAACGGCCACACAGCTGGCGCGTGAATATCCCATCACGCGCCAGGGCATTCTCAAACACCTCAACATCCTCAATGAGGCCGGCCTGGTCGCGCTGTCTCAGCAGGGCCGTGAGATGCGCTACACCCTGACACCCGAGCCGCTCGGCGAGCTGAATCAGTTCACCCGCGAGATTGGCATTAGGTGGGATGAACGCTTGAGTCGGCTCAAGACGTGGGTTGAACAGGATACGCCGGACAAGTGAAGCGATTGTTGGACGAGGCCGCGCCGTTCACGAACACGAATTGACAGCCTAAAAGCCCTCCCTCACAATATGAATTATTAATTTACGCTGAGCCCCGGGATGGGCCTTCAGAAACCAGTGCAACAACGAACCACGATGGCGGAAAGGCACGAGAAACAGATGCGAAGTGATTGCGCGTTAGCGCGCAGGCACTTCGCATTTTTTGTTTTAGTGCATTTTTGACACTTAATTTCTCGAATGATTTGACGAAGCGTAAAGCAAGAACGCACAGAAAGGACGTGAATGACAAAGCGTGAAGATGAACGCCAACGGCGACAACAATAATTTTGACCTTATTTGACGTGGCTGGATTTAAATTAATCAGGAGACGAACTTTCAATGCAGGATTTAAACTCACTCGAACAGGGCATGGTGTGGCTGGTGTTGGCGATCTCATTCGCCGGACTTGGGTATGCGGTGTTTTTGCGGCAACAGGTGCTGCGCGAGGACAAGGGCACCGCCGAGATGCAAAAGGTGTGGAACGCCATCAAAACTGGCGCGCTGGCCTATCTCGGCAAACAGGCCCGCAGCATTATTCCCCTCATTGCCATCTTAACGGTGGCCTTATTTCTCAGTGTGTACGTAGTGCCGCCGAGTGCTGAAGCGCGCGCACACTTCAACACTCTCACGGACCCTCAGGTCACATTGGTGGTGGCGATTGGGCGCGCAGTCGCATTTGTGATGGGCGCGCTGTTCTCGCTCACCGTCGGCCAGATCGGCATGCGCATGGCTGTGGAGGCCAACGTGCGCGTGGCGTCTGAAGCGCGGCGCAGCTTTGGCGGCGCCCTGCGCATCGCCTATCGCGCCGGCACCATCACCGGCATGCTGACCGATGGTTTGGGCCTGTTTGGCGGCACAATCATCTTCATCATCTTCGGCAAGGCCGCGCCGGATGCGTTGCTGGGCTTTGGCTTTGGCGGCACGCTGCTGGCGCTGTTCATGCGCGTGGGCGGCGGCATCTTCACCAAGGCCGCCGACGTGGGCGCGGATCTAGTCGGTAAGGTCGAGCAAGGTCTCGAAGAGGATGATCGCCGCAACGCCGCCGTGGTGGCCGACCTGGTCGGCGACAACGTGGGCGATTGCGCCGGCATGGCCGCCGACATCTTCGAGAGCTACGAGGTCACCATCGTGTCGGGCCTGATTCTGGGTCTCGCACTGGTGGCGCTGACCGGCAACGTGCAATGGATTGTGTTCCCGTTGGTGGTGCGCGGCATCGGTGTGCTCAGCTCCATCGTCGGCACCTATCTGGTGCGCGTCACCAGCGACACCGCACGTGGGGCCATGCAAGCCATCAACCGCGGCTTTTACTCATCAGCCGCTTTCTCCATCGTCGTATTCTCGATCTTCTCGGTCATCTACATGCGCAATGCCGAGGGCGACATCGAGTGGCGGCCGCTCATCTCGGTCACCATCGGCGTGCTGCTGGCCATCGTCATCGACAAGATTACCGAATACTTCACCGACACTCACTTTAAGCCGGTGAAAGACATTGCCAAGGCGACCAGTGGCGGCCCCGCCACCGCTATTTTGAGCGGCATTGCAGCGGGCAAGGAGAGCGCCGTGTGGGGCACCCTGGTCATCGCCGCCACGATTCTGATATCGATTCTGGTGTGGGGCGGCAGCAGCGCCGATACCGTGCAACAGG
This sequence comes from Thermoflexales bacterium, assembly GCA_038213625.1. Taxonomy (GTDB): domain Bacteria; phylum Chloroflexota; class Anaerolineae; order J036; family Brachytrichaceae; genus JANMVQ01. The sequence goes on along the minus strand of JBBQST010000008.1, from coordinate 20,848 downwards.
GCACCTACGTGTTGTATGGCGTGGCCATGACCGGCGTGGGCATGTTGACCCTGACTGGCAACAACGTGGCCATGGACAGCTTCGGCCCCATCAGCGACAACGCCAACGGCATAGCTGAAATGGCCGGGGTAACCGAGGGCAATACACGCCAGAGGCTGGCCGATCTGGATGCGGTGGGCAACACCACCAAAGCCATCACCAAGGGCGTGGCCATTGGTAGCGCGGTGATTGCGGCCGTGTCGTTGTTCGGCTCGTATCTGGTGGATGTAAGCCGGGTGCAGTCCGCCAATGGCACACCGGTGGGCCAACAACTGCAAACATTGGGCATTCGAGTCAGCGAACCGCTGGTATTCGTGGGTTTGCTGATCGGCGGTGTGATTCCCTGGCTGTTCAGCTCCATCGCCATTAAAGCTGTGGAACGAGCGGCCGGCCTCATCGTGGAAGAGGTGCGCCGGCAGTTTAAAGACCCGGCCATCATGAACTACACCAAGGAGCCGGACTATGCCAACGTCGTCAATATCAGCACCGAAGCGGCTCAGCGCGAACTGCTGACCCTGGCTGTGATCTCGGTCACCGGCCCACTCATCGTCGGCTTTGTGCTTGGCGTTGAAGCGCTGGGTGGCTTTTTGGCCGGCATCATTCTGAGCGGCCAGTTGCTGGCGGTGTATATGTCCAATGCCGGTGGCGCGTGGGACAACGCCAAAAAGACCATCGAAGACGAGCCGCGCGACAAGGAGAAGAACACCGGCAAAGGCAGCGAGCGGCACAAGGCGGCCGTGGTTGGCGACACCGTGGGCGATCCGCTCAAGGACACCGCCGGCCCCGCGCTCAACCCGATGATCAAAGTGGTCAACCTGATTTCGGTGATCATTGCGCCGATTGCGGTGGCGTTTGGTGTGACGGTGGCGAATGCGCCGACGACGACGCGGATCATCGCCGGCGTGGTGTCGCTGGCGCTGACGGCTGCCTTCGTGTGGGCCGTGCGCAAGAGCAAGACCGACGCGCCGATGGTGGCGTAGGTCAATCGCAACTGTGTAGATCGATCAGAGATCGTGCACGTCAAACGTTTGTCGTGCACGATCTCTGAGCGATCTTGGTAGCATAGCTTCCGCACGACGAACTTGCGGGAGCGACTTATTTTTCATGGGTTCAACCTCTAACACACCGCACCCCATCGTTGTCATCGGGGCCGGGCTGGGTGGCCTCAGCGCCGCGATCCGGCTGGCAAGCCGCGGCTACCGGGTGACGGTGTGCGAGCAGTTATCACGGCCGGGTGGAAAGATGGGCGAGTTGCGCCAGGATGGCTATCGCTGGGACACGGGGCCGTCGGTGCTCACCCTGCGGCATGTCTATGAGCAATTGTTTCGCGAGGCTGGCCGCGACCTGAACGACTATATTCAGCTGATGCCGCTGGACCCCATCACCCGATACTTTTGGCCCGATGGTCTGGTGTTGGACGCCACCTCAGACGAGGCGGTCATGGCGGAGCGAATTGCCCAATTTGCACCCAGCGAGGTGAGTGGATATCGCCGCTTCATGCGCTACATCAAGGGCATTTATGACACCATTCAGGGGCCGTTCTTGCACCGCCAGCAACCCAGCCTACGCGAGTTGGTCAAGATGCCCGTGACTGATGTGTTCAAGATCGATGCCTTGCGAACCATGCACGCGGCCGCCGCTGCCTACTTTCGCGATCCGCATCTCGTGCAGCTGTTCGACCGGTTTGCCACCTACAACGGCTCATCCCCCTTTCAAGCGCCCGCCACCCTCAACGTCATCGCCCATGTCGAGATGGCCATGGGGGCCTGGTATCCGCGGGGCGGCGTCTACCAATTGGCGCTGGCCTATGCCCAACTAGCGAGTGATGTCGGCGTCGAGATTCGCTATGGCGCGTGCGTGACCGAGATTAACCTGGAGGGAAACTCCGTGCGCGGCATCCGGCTGGCCACTGGTGAGGTGCTGGCCGCTGAGGCCGTCATCAGCAATGCCGATGTGAGCTGGACGTACCAGACCTTGCTGCCGGCCCAGGCTCCGCATCCGAACCTGCGCCTGGAGCCGAGCTGCAGCGGCTTTGTGCAACTGCTGGGACTGGGCGCGCAACATGCCGAACTGGCCCACCACAATATTTTCTTCAACGCGCCTGAAGTCTACGTGGACGAATTCGACGACATCTTCAAACGACAGGTGCCGCCGGCCCATCCAACGCTCTACGCCTGCATCACCTCCAAGAGCGATGCCAGGCATGCGCCGGCCGGCCACGAGAATTGGTTTCTGATGACCAACACGCCCTACCTGTCGAACCAATTTGATTGGAGCACCCAGGCCGAAGCGTATGGCGCGCAGGTGAAGAGTCAGATGGCCCGGCATATGGCACGGCTCAAGCATCCAGACTGGGCCAGCCACATCACCACCCAACACACCCTGACGCCGCGCGATCTGCAAAACGCCTACGGCGGCAATCATGGATCGATCTACGGGTTCTCATCCAACACCAAACTTGCCGCCTTCCTGCGGCCCAACAACCGCGCCAAAGGCCTGAGAGGACTCTATTTCGCGACCGGCAGCGCACACCCCGGCGGCGGCGTGCCGCTGGTCACGTTGTCGGGCGCTGCGGCGGCCGAGTGTGTGATGCAGGATCTGAGCCGGTGAGGTCTGAGGTCAGATGGCGGCTAGCGGCTAGCGGTTGGCTGTTGGCCCATGGTGCAAGGTTATGCCGGAAAAACGCAAAAGGGCTGTGGTCGAAACACAGCCCCCTTGCGCTTTCAAGGATGGATGGATGCAAGCAAGTGACAGCTCTTCCCAGAGACGCACTTGCTAATCGTCAAAATTGTGGGCGGGGCCGCCAGGGCCAACGTTATTCCCCTCGTCCAATTCCTGCACTTCGCCGGTTTCGCCGATGACATAGAAGCGGCGCTTGGCCGGCAACATGTAGTCGGGCGTGGTGGGGCGCATGCCGTAAGCGGCCATCGTCATGGGTTGGGTGAGCTGCTGCTGTTGCATGGGCTGCATCCCATTCTGCTGGTGTTGCTGCATCTGAGGTGGAACGACCCAATACTGGGGCGGGTTCTGTGGCAGCGGGGCCTGATACCGAGGTGCGCGCTCATAACTATGCTCATCGCGCCGGCGCATTGACACATAGGTGGCAATGGCCACGCACGGCGTCGCAACCACCAGGCCGAGGGTGGTTCCACCCAACAGCGCAATGGTGTTTTGATCCAGCTTCATGCCCACCACAATGCCGAGGGCGACAAAGAAGAGCACCACCGCCACGGCCATCGCTTTACCAAATCGTTCCATACACACATTGTAGAACGCCTGTTCTGATTGTCAACGGGGTGATATCGCCAATCTTGGGCCGGATATCCACGGCTTTTTTTGAACCAAAGCAACTCTGATGACGACAGATGCTTCTATGTTTCAAAACGTTTCAAGATGTTTCAAGATGTTTCAAGCAGATTAATCGATGAGGGATCGTTCTTTTAATTCTGCAAACAGCTGCGCCCTAGTCAGCCCTCGGCCCTGTGCATAAGTTGACTCATATATCGCCTTACCCAGGTTTACACAGGCCGACTTTCGGTAGCGGGTTTGTTCCCAGATGTTGCTATTTGGGCGTTGTCTGTGACTGCTTTCCCACTGCGAATCTGCCAACCCAAACAAGCGCGCCGCCTGATCCCAATCACCACTCTCACTATAAACAATGGCCAGCGCGTCCAACCAACTTCCATAATTGTGGTCGCGCGAACTCCCATAATTTTGGTCAGGCGCGCTGGAGGTGGTGCGCATGATGTGCAAGGCTTCGCGCAAGGCGATATACGCCCGCTGGTGGTCACCCACGGCACTGGTGACTTTTGCCAGTAGTATCAACACGGGTGTCGTGTAGTGATCGCGTAACTGATCATGCGTGAGCGTCAGACAATCTTCCAGCAGGGTAATGGCACGGCGCGAATCACCCAAATAATGGGTAATCTCTGCGGCCAGTCCCAATGCCCAGGTTTCTTCCGAAGGGTTATGCACCTTTCTTGAGGCAAACACAGCTTCCTCAGCGCAATTCAGAGCTTCCTGAAATTTGAGCAGGCACATCAGCAGATGCGCATAGTGACACAGCATCTGGGCAGTATGTACATCGTTGCCTGCGGCCTGCATGACTACAACCGCTTCACGAAATCGGGGCTCAATATGGGCATCTCCTTGTAGCAACCGATCCTGTAACACTCGCAAGATACGGGTGCGATTGATCAAATATTCGTCACCAATGCGCAAAGCAATGGCTTCACTTTCGTTTAGCACTTGAGTGCCATAGGCATCGCCAGGATTGGGCAAAACAACATATTCGCCAATCAGACATTTCGCCACAGCAATGCCATGCAGATTGTTGTCCTGCTCATAGTCAGTGATGGCATCTTGGCACAATTCGACGCCACGAATACGTGTAATTTTTGATCCGTTGTTTGCCATGCACACCAGTACATCTCCCCGAATGCTCGGGGCAATATGAATGTTCAATGCAGCGGCGGCAAGATCCATCCATTGTTGAGCATCCACCGAACGCGAGCCGACGTACCAAAAATAGTTGAGACAGCCAACAATCTGGCACCCCAACGCGTGGTCTCCCACATCGCTAAAACACCATGCCAATGCGGCGCGAATATTGTCATAGTCATGATCCAATCTCGCTGTCCAGTGCGCCTGTCCCCGGCCATAAATATTTCGATTTGCTTCCACAGCCAGTGCGGCAAAAGCCTGAGCATGTCGATACTGACGGTGCTGCAGTTCACCCTGCGCTTCCATCTCCTCCAACGCAAATTCGCGAATGAGTTCGAGCAGCATGTAGCGCGATGTGCCATCAGCGGCTGGCAATGTGCGAACCAGATTTTTATCCACCAGAGACTGCAACTGGTGTTCTATCTGCTCCAGGGTGGATTGCTCATCCAACCAGGCAATCTCGGATAATGTGGCCCCGCCAACAAAAATGCCCAACCAGCGAAGCAACTGTTGCTCATCCTTGTCAAGCAACTGATAGCTCCAATTAATGGTGTCTCGAATAGCGCGTTGCCGCGTTGGCAGATCGCGTGGCCCCGCGGATAGGATGGACAAAACATTACTTCGGCCATTGCCAGAATTTCGGGGTGAAGCCGTTGTGGTCAGCCGAGCGAGCAATTCTTCTGGCGAATATTGGCGAATACGCGCTGCCGCCAGCTCGATGGCCAAAGGAAGTCCATCCGACCATCGACAGATATCGACCACGGCGGCGGCATTGGTCTCTGTGAGTTCAAAGTGCCGTTGCACGGCCCTGGCTCGTTGCACAAAAAGTTTTACGGCTGCAATTTCACGCAATTCCATCAGCGTGGGCAGCACTTTTTGAAGTGGCACATTCAACGGCTCCACCTGGAATTCGTGCTCGCCATTTACATGCAAATTGGCCCGGCTGGTCACCAGCATTTTCACCTGCGGCGCATCGGCCAAAATCGCCGTCATCTGCGGCGCTGTTTCCAAAAGATGTTCGAAGTTATCCAGAATCAGCAACAGATGCTTCTGACGCAAATAGTTTTGAATCGTCTTCAAATGCGATCGGTCATCCGGCATACTCAATTCCAACGCATGCGCAATTGCCGCTGGCACATCGCGTATATCCTGCACTTGCGCCAATGAGACGAAGCAAACGCCATTCGTAAACTCGGCTGCCATCCAACGGGCTACCTCCAACGCCAGACGCGTTTTACCGCTGCCGCCGGGACCAGTCAGCGTCACCAGTCGCGATCCCTGTATCAGCCCGACCACTTCGTCAATATCACCCTCCCGCCCCACCAGCGACGACACAGGCACGGGTGGCACGAAGCGCACTGGGGTTGATACCAGCTGACTGGCTGCTTCTGCAAATTCCAGTTGGCGCGCCATCTCCGAACCTCGCAAACTCTGCAAAAGCGCCGCCTCTAACGGAATCCCCGCATACAGCGGCGGAAGATTGGCGGTGGCCAAGAGCGTATTGGCTTCCTCCAGACGGGTGAGCGCGCCCTCATCGCGCAGGACATGGATCAGGCTGACCACGCGATCACGACCCGAGGGGCCGGTGAGGTCTTTTTTGCCCTGGGCCATGCGGGCCAGCACGGCCTGATCGTAGCCAATCATGTGCGCCAGACGTTCCTGGGTGAGGCCGGGTTTGCGGGCGCGCAACTCGCGCAACAGGTCACCAAACGGATGGCTCATGGGGGTTTTGGGGTTCTGTGGGCTTCTCTGGAGGTCCGGCCAATAGTTGACGGAATCGTCAACCTCTATGAGCGACTTTCTCCTATGATTTAAAAAGTGTAGCACAGCCCGTGCGTGATGATCGAACTCAGGCGGGTCCAGTGCCAACACCCATCGTTTGTAATTTCAACATCATCAGGAGGATTCATGATCAAGCGACCGTTCATTTCCATTGGGCTGGGGCTGATTCTGGCGACCACAGCCATTGCCCTGCCGGCCTCTCGTCCGGCCATTGCCACGTCCCCGGCTGCAAGGATTCAGGCGGGCACGGCTGAGGGCAAGCGTGCGTTGAACATTGCCCAATTCAAGACCGCCATCGCCAGCATCACTCCGGCCAGGGTGGCCGAGCTGGATTCGGCTCTCATCCTGGCAACGATTCCCGACATGCAGATGCTGTTTCAGCACAGCAAACTCACCTCCGAGGAACTGGTCAAATATTATTTATGGCGGATCAAGCGCTATGACGTGGACAAACTGAACAGCGTGACCGAGCTGAACCCCGACGCACTGGAGATCGCCAGACAGCTTGATGTTGAGCGCGCGGCCGGCAAGGTGCGCGGCCCACTGCATGGCACGGCTGTCCTGCTCAAAGATGTCATTGGCACCGGCGACAAACTGCACAACACCGCCGGGGCCGAGGTTTTGCGCAACGCCCGATCAGACCGCGATGCTTTCATCGTCAAACGGCTGCGCGATGCCGGTGTAATCGTTTTAGGGAAGACAGCCATGACCGAATGGCACAACTTCATCGCCTATAAACAGGTGAACGGCTACAGCACGCTGGGTGGACAAGTGGTGAATCCGTATAACAAGAAGACAGACCCGTGGGGCTCCAGCACCGGCTCATCAGTGGCCGTGGTCAGCAATTTTGCGACCTTTGCATTGGGTGCAGAAACCTTTGGCTCCTTGATCATGTCGGGGGTGGCCAATGGCGCGGCCACACTCAAACCAAGCATGGGCCTGGTCAGCCGCGACCGGTTGATTCCGAACATGGACTCGCAGGATGTGCCCGGGCCGCTGGCGCGCAACACAACCGATCTGGCATTGGTGATGGATGTGTTGGTCGCGACAGATCAGAATGACCCGATCACCATTGCTGCATCCACCGCACCCAAAGGCTTTGCGCAAAAGCTCGATGCGACCGCGCTGCGCGGCCTGCGGATTGGGTTATTGCCAGCAGCGGGACCAGAGGACGAGGCCATCACGCAACACATCACCGACCTGCTGACACAGGCTGGGGCACAGGTGGTGCCGTTGTCCAAGCAGCCAGATCTGGTGCCCGACATCTTCACCGAGCTTGATCCCATCAACGCCTACGGCTTTCGCCACGGCGTCGAAAAATATCTGGCCGAGACCCACGCCCCTGTCAAAACCATCCAGGAGATCGTGGACTTTAACGCGCAAAACCCGAAAGTGCGGGTGAAGTATGGCCAGGAATATCTGGTGATGGCGGCCGAGTCGCCGATGACCAGTGATGAGTATGCCAAACTTACCCAGGCATCGGGTGATAAGGCTCGCAAGCACATTGATGGCTTAATCGCCGATAACAAGCTGGACCTGATTGCAGGCGTGCAATTCGCAGTGGTCTTTACCGTCTATTACGCCGGAGCCGGCTATCCCGCGGCCGCCATCACGGTGGGATACCAACCCAGCGGCGAGCCCATTGGTCTGGTGCTGACCGGCAAGCTGTTTGATGATGCCAAATTGCTGCGGGCCGCATATGCACTGGAGCAGGCCAACAAGGTGTGGCGAGCGCCGAAGTTGAAGTAGCGAGTGCGATGCGTTGAGACAAATGGATTTGGGCGCGATGTCCCTACGTCGCGCCCAGTTTGATGGCCTCAAAGGCTTTGAGCCGGCGCAGCAGGGCCAGCATGATCACCAGAGCGAACACGAGGGCCGCGGCGATGGCAATATAGATATACAGCAAATCGTTCCAGGCAATGCGCACGACAAACGGGGGAATGCTGGTGACGAGCGAGCCGCCCACTTGCAGGAAGGGGATGAATAGCTGGCTGATCAGCAGGCCCAGGCCGCTGCCGGCCAGCGTGCCCAACCCAATCAACACCAGTTGTTCGAGGGTGATATAGGTGCCCATTTGCGCGGCCGAAAGGCCCACGGTGCGCAACATGCCCAGTTGAATGGCGCGGGCACGGAACGAGATGAGCGCGCTGAGCACGAAGCCGACAATCGTCAGCATCGACGCAGCGATGAAACCCGCGCTCAAGAGTCCAAACAGACCCTGTCGTTCGGGCAATGCCTGGGCCGCGTCCACCAGATCGCGCGCGTTGTTGATCTTGACCACGTTGTAGCCCAGGGTCGTGGCCCGTTCGCGGGTGGCCCGGTCGGTGAGCTTGGTGTCTGTGGCCAGCAGCACATCGTAGGGGAGCTCGGTGCCAGCTTGCTCAAAAAACCAGTCCAGATTGCCGATGAACATGGTGGCATCTTTTTTGATGAGCGAATAGTCATACGGCCACAGATTGTAGGTGCCGGCGATGGTCAGCGTCACTGGCACGCTGCCGACCAGCGTGGCCACATTCATCCGCAACGGTTCGCCAATGCGCAGCCGGTTCTGGCCCAGGAATGCCTGTGGCACCAGCACGGCCGAGCGATTTTGAGCCAGCAGATTCATCATGTTCCCCAGGGTTTGCGGCGTAAAGTCGGGCCGGGTATAGGCGATCTGGGCGTAGTTGCTGCGGTCGATGCCGACGAAGAAGGCGTTGCTGGGCGCGGCCTGGGATTGCACCTTGGCTTCATAGGTGCCCACGCGGGTGGCATTGCGCACGCCAGGGATACGCAGGTGTTCCTCGACCGGCGTGAACACGTAATACAACGCCTCGGGCTGATCTTGTGGCACCCCATCCTCGGACCCGCCCACTGTGCCGCCGAGCACGCCGACTGTGGACGTGCGTTGACTCGATTCGCCGTTCTCAACCATGCGCACATCAGCCCCCACACGAAAGTAGGCTGAGTCGAACAAGTGCTGGTCGAGGGTGTGGGCGATGGATGAGCTGAACACGGCCAGGCCCACCGTAAAAATGAGCAGAAGCAACGGGCCGATGTAGATGCCGGGCGCACGCGCCAGGCTGCGCAGCGCCAGCAGAATCGAAGTGTTCACCGGCAACCTGCCCGCCAGCCAGGCCAGAAAGCGCATCACATACGGGAAGAAGCGCGCCAGCAACAAGGCACATGCGGCCAGCATCAGCACTGGGGCCAGAAAACGCACCGGGTCGGCAAACGGGTTGGCCGTAGCCCCCGTCTGGCGCGAGATGATGGGGACGATGCCGCCGCTGATGCGCATCTGGTTGAGCAGGTAGCCCGAGGCGACCAAGAGAATCACATCCAGAAAAGCGCGTTGCCACAACGGCGCTCGATTATTCCGGGCGCTATCCGTGCGATAGGCCACGATGTTTTTGCGAGCCGCGTTCAGCGCCGGCACCAGCGAGGCCAGCGCACCGATGATGCCGGCAGCAATGCCAAAGCGCAGGGTTTGCGGGCTGAACTGCACCGGCAGCGCCGCGGCATCCGACAGCACCAGAAAGCTGCGCAGCCGGGTCATGATCGACGCGAGGCCGAGGCCGGCCCCCAGCCCAATCAGCAAGGCCACGCTGCCGACCAACACGCCGCCAATGATGTAGAGCGCGGCAATGGACATGGCCGAGGCCCCGCGGCTGCGCAACACCGCAATTTCGGCGGCCTGCCGTTGCACCACCATGCCGGCCACCATGCTGATGAAGTAGAGCGCGGCCGCCAGCAGCGGCACGCTGTAAATCACCAGCAGCAGGGTCAGCTCGTTTGCACCACGGACGAAGCTGCGCAGGGCACTCTCGGGCGAGACGCGAATGTCCAGGCCGTCGCGCTGTTTGGCCAGATCGATCTCGAAGCGGCTGAGCCGTTGCAGCAACGCCGTGCCGGTTTCGGGATTGAGGTTGCTGCCGTCGGTGACGTAGTACCACAGGGCGAACTCGGTCTCGCGCTTCAGGAACGGCACCACCTGTTGCTCATATTGCTCTTGGGTGATCATGAAGCCGTCTTTGAAGTTGGCCGCGTCGTAGAACCAGAACTCATCCTCGGGGTCGGTGGCGGCCCAGATGCCGCTGACCTGGACTTGCAGCCGCTCGGGTTGCTGGCCCTTCTCGGCCGGCGCAAATAACTCATAGCGGTCGCCGACATTGGCCCCAATCTGGTTGGCCCACTCGTTGTCGATCAGGATGTCGATGACGCCGTCGCTACGAAGCTGGGGCCGCTCGCCAAAGACTTCGATGTGATCCATGAAGCCGGTGATGGTGCTGAGCTTGCCGCTGCCGACCTGCTTGATGCGGCTGGCTGTTGGCGGCTGGCTGTTGGCGGCTGGCTCGGCCTGGGCCGGGAACATCGACAGGCGAATGGTGTGGACGTAGCGCGTGGTGCGGGTGATGGGCAATTGCAACACGCCGGGCAACTGCTGCTGCACCACCTGATCGTCGCGCAGGTAATCGGCATACTCAATGTTTTTGTTGCCCGAGCCCAGAAAAGTGAGCATGAACGCGAACGGCGGGTATTGCTTCTCAGTGCCCTGCGCGCGCGCCTCGATCCGGTCGCGCAACAGCCGCAGTTGCACCGCATCGCTGAAGGTGGGGATGGCCGAGGCCAGCGCCACGGCCACGGCGATGCCGAGCAGCAGGCACAGCATCAGGCCGATCTGGCTGAAGATGCGCTGGAGGGCGAGGCGGGTGAGGGCGAGCAACGGCATGAATTCTATCGATTCAGTCTGAGGGCTGGGCAGATTTTAGACAGAATGACAGAATAGACAAAATGATGAGATGAAGCAAATGTAACGGCGAAAACCAAGACAAATTCCTAACTTATTTGTGCTTTTCGGTTAAAGCAACTATGAACTCGCGATGCCTTGCGCAACCCAATGCGGCGTGCCGATGTCGCAATCTTGTACCTCGTAGTCAACGGCCTCTCCAGGTTGCAAGGTTGGTGTCAAAATTCTGATGACCTGCCATACACAGATACCTGGATATACATTGACAGGAACATTATCTGTTGACAAGAACACAACTCGGACATCGCGTAAGGGCACACCGGAATTGTTCCGTACCGTTCCGGTGATTCGATGGTCATTAGTGTTGCCAGAGGATGCGTCCAACGCTACATAGGTTGAATGATCTGGAGCCTGATTGAGTGCCGCGCTGATGCTCACATTGTCAAACTTAGCCTCGTTATACCTTGAATTGGCCTGAAACTGATAAACAAAAGGATTGGCTTGGCCAGGCAGCGTGGCAGTGAATAAGGTTGCAATGGTATAGGTCTTCAGGTTTGGTTTCCAAAAAAATTAAAAGACACGCTGAGGTGATAAATCAGACTCTGCACAATAAGCACGAGATAAGTGTTTGACCGTGCGAGCATGGGTGGCGAAGTGGTGGAGGGCCAAATCTACGGATTGAGTCAATTGCTCAAACTCGGGAAAGTATTTGTTGTGGGTGGCCAGCGTCTTGACTTTGCGCCATAGATATTCAATGGGATTAAAGTCGGGGGAATACGATGGCAATTGACAGACGGTGATGCGATTGACGTGCAAGGCAAAGAGCGCCTGCATGGCTTTGGAGGTGTGATACCGGGCCCCATCTTGAATCAGAAACAGATGCTGGTGTGTGCAAGCCAGCACGCGCACGAGAAATATCTGGTAACTCTCGGCGCTGAATTTACCGGTGATGCTGTGATGAAAGAATCGCCCTGAGAAATAGTCAATGAGTCCAAAGGTCTTGTAGGCTTTGCGCTTGCCACTGGTCTTGACCTTGGGTTGTTCACCTCGGCGAGCCCAGGTGTAACTCAGGCTACCCCACTGGGAGAAGCGTGCTTAGGGAAAGCTGGCTTCATCGCCAAACAAGATCATGGCGTGTTGTGCAGTTGCGGATTTCAAAATCGCCGGCCATGGACAGGATGGACAGGATTTACAAGATTGGGAGCGGATTTCCATCCTGTAAATCTTGTAAATCCGGTCGAAAATATTTTCTTACTTGGTGGTCCAAACAGGATCAGGCGTGAGTGCCACTTCGGGTTGTCCGCCGGCATCATCCAGGCCGCTGCTGGTCTTGGTGCTGATGGCGCGCACGGTCATGGCACCCTCGCACAGAATCTGACAGGCCAGCCGGATGCCGGCGACGCCCTTCTCGGCCAGTTTGGATTTCTCGGCCTCTGTGATTTTCTCTGGCTCACCGCTCACAAACTCCACCCGGCAGGTGGTGCACTGGGCGTAGCCGCCACAGCGATGCAGGATGTCGATGCCGCCGGCTTCGAGCGCATTTACCAAACGGGCGCCGCTTTCCGCTTCGACGGTGCCTTTGCCTTCAACTTCAATATTGATTTTCAAAATGGGTTACTCCTGTGGGGATGGGTCTCAGTCTTCGATTGACTTGTATAGTTTATATGACCTGCGGATTTGTGTAGCGGTAAAGCTGAAAGCGTTCCCGTTCTAGCTTGGAATGGAGGCTTTAGCCGACTCCGCTACCGGAGTCGGCTAAAGCCTCTATTCCAAAACCATATCGAATTGCGCATTGCCTCATAGCGCGCCACAATCGGCGCATGTCCACTGATATTTCAATTGCTGCCGCGGTGCAGCAGCTTACCGTCGGCAAAGGTCATCTGGCCATCTGGGCGCTCGGCCAGCACGGCTTCATCCTCAAGGGTCAACACACCACCATCATCATCGACCCGTATCTCTCGAACTTTGTCGAATCGGCGGTGCCAGGTGCAGCCCTCAAACGCCAGGTGCCGATCGTGATTCAACCCAGTGAGTTGAGCTTCATCGACTACGCGCTCATCACTCATGACCATGCCGATCACACCGATCCACTCACATTGGGGCCGATGATGCAGGCGGCACCGAAGTCGCAGGTGTTCACCTCGTGGAAGGCCTTCAAACTGCTGGCCGAGCGCAGCTTCGACACGACCCGCATCACCGTGCCCAAGGTCGACGGCCATGTGCAAGTGAACGATGAATTCACCTTCATGCCCATCCCCGCCGCGCACTACGAGTTCGAGCCGAATGAGCACGGCGAGCCGGCCTATCTCGGCTTCATCATCGAGCTGAATGGCGTCAAGCTGTATCACGCCGGCGACACCTTGATTTACGACGGCTTGCTCGACCGCATCAAGGATAAGGGCATCGACTTGTTTATGCTGCCGTCGAATGGTCGCGACTGGTTTCGCGACGAGAAGTCCATCACCGGCAACCTGGATTACCGCGAGTCGGTGGAGCTGACAGTGCGTGCCGGGGCCAAGGTGCTGATCCCGACCCACAACGATCTATTTGCCGGCAACCGCATCAACATCGCCACCCTCCTGGATTACGCCACGACCCAATATCCGCAACAACGGATTCATTTTTTGCGGGCCGGCGAGTTGTATTACTACGCGGGTTAACTGCCTGGGCCACCGATTACGCATGAGGTACATCGCTTTCTGCTGGTGCAGCACGGCGTCACCCATGTCGAGAATTTGTATCTGAACGATTTGGTCGCGACAGGGGCACGCGAGTTCTTGTTGATCATTGCGCCATTGCAGCTGACCGGCGCGACGGGTAGTTGGGTGAGCCCGATTACGATTACGTCAACGACTACGCAGACGTAAACGTTCACGTCTACGTAATCGTACACGTCTACGTGAACGTCAACGATTCCGATCCGCATGCGCTACTAAACAAACCATGAACACAACTACACAACCCCGCATCGGCTTCATCGGCCTGGGCGTGATGGGCCGGCCGATGGCGACGAATCTGGTGAAGGCCGGCTACGCCACCACCGTGTTCGACATCAACCCCGCCGCCGTCAATGCCCTGCGCGACGCCGGCGCACAAACTGCGGCCAATGCAGCTGATGTGGCCACGCACAGCGACCTGCTCATCACCATGGTGGTGAACGACGCGCAGTTCAAGGCGATTTTGTTCGAGCCAGGTAACGCGGCCGTAGCTTTGGCCAAAGGCGCAACCGTGATCGGCATGAGCACGATGAGCCGCGCGACTGTCATCGAGGTGGCCCAGCAATTGGCCGCGCTGGGCGTGGACTATGTGGATGCGCCGGTGAGTGGCGGCGAAGTAGGCGCGCTGAATGCGCAACTGAGCATCATGGCCGGCGCGCCACAAGCTACATTCGAGCGCTGCCAGCCGGTGCTGGAGGCGCTGGGCTCGAAGCTGTATCACGTTGGCCAGAATGTGGGTGATGGACAGGCCGTCAAGATGATCAATCAACTGCTGGTATGCGTGCACAATGCAGCGGCGGCCGAGGCGCTGGTGTTTGCCGACAAGCTCAATCTCGATGTGCAACAGGTGTTTGATATTGTGACCCACAGCGCCGGCAACAGCTGGATTCTGGGCAATCGCGGGCCGCGCATGCTCAGCCGCGAGTTCACGCCGCCCAAAAGCGCGCTGCATATTCTCATCAAGGATCTGGGCTTTGTCCTCGATGCGGCCGATGCGCTGGGCCACCCATTGGTATTAGGCGGCGCGGCCCACCAACTCTACAAAATGGGTGGGGCGATGGGTATGAAGAATCTGGACGACTCGGTGCTGATTGAGTTGATGGAGAAACTGAGTGGAGACGGTGAAGAGTCAAGAGTCTAGACTCTTGACTCTTGAGTGTGAAATTCCTATGGACATTACCCCGATTGCTTATAACGACAGCGCCATCCCCGGCCGCTTCAGCCTGACCAAGCGCGTGCGCGACCATGACAAGGGCTTTCCCACCCGCCAGACTGAGGTACTGGCGACACGCGAGGAAATTGACGCGTTGGTGCGCGACGGCTACCTCATCCGTGAATGTTTGTTGCCAGACAGCGAGATTGCAAACTTGCGCGCGGCCATGGATGAGACTGTGGCGCGCGATACGAATCTGGAAACGATGGGCGGCAAAGCCTTCGGCGGCATCTTCATCCGCCACATGATGGACAAAAACCCGGCGTTTCTGGGCTTCCTCAAATTTGCGCCGACGCTGTCGATTGCGCGGGCCGTGTTTGGGCCGTATGTGCAACATCGCGGGCTCACCGGCCGGGTGGTCTACCCCGACTCGCCCAACACAGCCACCGAGTGGCACTTCCACCAGCGGCTTATC
Source organism: Thermoflexales bacterium (assembly GCA_038213625.1). Taxonomy (GTDB): domain Bacteria; phylum Chloroflexota; class Anaerolineae; order J036; family Brachytrichaceae; genus JANMVQ01. The sequence continues at coordinate 5,513 of JBBQST010000008.1, read as the reverse complement.
CCCGATCCACTGCCACCGTGGCTGATGCGGCCTCAAACATTGGACGTGCTGCTGTATCTCGACGACATCACCGATGTGAGCGGGCCGCTGTGCGTGGTGCCGGGTTCGCACAATTGGCTGGAGGTCGATATGCCCGCCCACAACCACGGCGATCTGCCCGGCCAAAAAATCATCAAGGTGCCGGCCGGCAGCGTGGTGTTGTGCCACGGCGCACTGTGGCATCGCGCCCTGCCCACCCAGCCCAACGCGCTGGTGCGCCGGCTGCTGCTGTGGAGCTACGGCCCCGGCTGGGGCAAGCAAGCCATCTACGGCGTAAAACCCGAAAACGGCCTGACCCAACAACTCCTCGCCGAGCGCCCCGACGAAGAAACGCGCGAACTGTTGGGGACGGCAGGATTTATGTGACAGGAAGTTATTAGTAGTTAGTTTTTAGTTCTTAGTCGGAAATCGCCGGATGAAATGCGCAACGTTCCGCGCTTTTTCTGCCCACTAACGACTAAAAACTAATCACTAACAACTCTGGGAGTGCCATGTTCGACAAAAGTTACTTTCTCGTGTTTGTGCCTGGCTTTACAGGCAGTGTGTTGCGCGATGAGAATGCCGACCAGACGATCTGGGTGGATGTGTCCACCATCGTGTCGAATTTTGACAGCTGGCTGGCGCGCATGAAGTTTCCTGAAAACGGCATCAGCAACTTGAAGGCCACCAAGGTGATGGACAAGATCGTGATCGTGAATCCACTGACCCGCGATGAGGGTTATATGCGGCTGTGGGATATGTTCGAGGGCTTTGGCTTAAAAGCTGATCCGGCCAAACACGCCGAAGCCGAGCTGGATGTGCACGCCTTTCCCTATGACTGGCGGCAGGACAACGTGAAGTCGGCCGAGGAACTCAAGCGACAGATCGAACATTGGAAGACGCTGCACCCGGGCCGCCAGGTGTGGATCATGGCGCACAGCAACGGCGGAGTGTTGTCGCGTTGGTACATCGAACAGCTGGGCGGCAAGGACGTGATCAAAAAATTAATCCTGTTGGGCTCGCCGTGGGACGGCACCCCCAAAGCCCTGCAAATGGCGGTGTCGGGCTCGGATTTCTTTGTCGGCAATATCAACCTCAGTGTGCCCGCGATCAAGAAAATGAGCCGTGAGTTATTTCGCACGTTCCCGTCGTTGTATCAAATCATGCCCCTGAAAAATGGGTGTTTGACCGATGCCAGCGGCAAGGCCGTGGACTGCTTTGATGGCGCAACCTGGCTGGATAACCCGCAACAGAAAAAGTATCTGGCCGCCGGCAAAGCCTTCACCAAAAAGCTGGGCGCGGCCAACAGCGTGGAAACCGTGTGCCTGTTTGGTCGCGACATCAGCACCACCGTGAAAGGCGTGGTGTCGATGGATGCAGCGGGCCGCTGGCAGGATGTGAAATGGGCAACCTCATTCGAAGGCGACGGCACCATTCCCATCGTCAGCGGCTCGCACGAGAGGGCGCAGATTTTGCGCGGCGTGCCGGTGCTGCACACGCGTTTCCATTTGGATGGACCAGCCGTTGAACGCCTCGCTCAGGTTCTGGGGCAAGAGGCCGCTGTGAAAGCGCTGCTGACGACGGAGCATTACAAGGTGATGTTCAAACCCAATCGAACGGTCTATCGCGCTGGCGAGGGAATCAAGTTGAATGCCAGGGTGACGGAGCGCGATACTAACAAGGCGGTCAAACAAGCCAAAGCCGTGGTGGAAATGGAATGGGCGCAGGAGATGCCGGGCGACGCGCTTCCCAAGAACACACCAAAAACCCAACGCCGCCGCTTGATCCTTCAAGGCACCCGTCTCACCGGCACATTCACCGCGCCGAAAACACCTGGCTACTATCGCTTGACCGCCACGGTGTCTTTGCCGGCATTTGCCTCATTACTCGCCGGCCCAAATGCCGCACAGGAGGTTCAACTGCACGAACTCATTGCAGTGAAGGTGTAGCCTGAAATGTCAGACGTCTGCGGCCTCAAGTCATGGTTGTTTATAGATTAGACGTCTGACATTTGGCGTACGCACATCGTGTCAAAATACGCGCATGAAACTAAACACGCTGCAACGGCGCGAGTTTTACGAGCAGGGTTTTATTCACATCCCCGGCGTGGTGCCGCGCATCATGGTCAACGACGCCTTGCGCGCCATCAACACCAGCCTCGGCGATCAGGGCATTGACCCGGCCCAAATCACGAAGTATCGCTCGCAGTCTTTTGCGCCCGAGGTGCAAACGCAGGAGCCCATCGTCAACCTGTACAACAAGACGCCGGCCGCTGAGCTGGCCGAGTCGCTCATCGGGGCCAACACCATCAAGCCCATCAAGTCCGGCCAGATTGCGCTGCGTTTCCCCGGCAATCAAGACCCGCCGCGCGAATCGGCCCCGCATCTGGACGGCATGTATTCGCCCCACAACGGCGTGCCCAAGGGCCGCATTCTCAGCTTCACCCTGCTGCTCGGCGTCATGCTGAGCGATGTGACCGAGCCCTTCGCCGGCAACCTGACGGTGTGGCCGGGCACCCATCTTTTATACGAGAAGTACTTTCGAGAGCACGGCCCCGAAGCCTTAATGGAAGGCATGCCGCCCGTCAACCTCCCGCCGCCGAAGCAACTGATGGGCAAGGCCGGCGATATCGTGCTGTGCCACTACCAACTGGCCCACGGCGTGGCCGCCAATATCGCGCCGCACCCGCGCTACGCCATCTACTTTCGCCTGTTTCACACCAATCATGATGTGCAATGGAAAGAGGCGATGAAGGACATCTGGATGGAGTGGGCTGGTATGCAGGATATTGTTGCGGCAGCTTCGTAATCACTCAGCCCAAACCGTCATTCCTACATTTGCTGCGCGCACCGGCTGCGCGCGCTGGCGCAGTCACATAACACAAACGCGGGCTCAGGGTTGCGCTGGCCGCTGTGCCAGAGTCGGCGATGCTTCAGCCAGCCGCTGCGCAATCACCTCAATGGGATGCAGCGCTCGGCGGCCGGTCAGTCCCTCGATTTGTTGGCGGCAACTGGTGCCCGGCGCAACGATGAGCGTGTCGTCGGACGCGGCGCGCACAGCCGGCAACAAGGCCAGTTCGCCAATCTGCCGCGAGAGCGCGTCGTGCTCGGCCTCGAACCCAAATGCGCCGGCCATGCCGCAGCAGGTGCTCTCGATCTCCTTCACATCGCAGCCGGCCTGGGTCAGCGCCTGCTTGCTGCCTTTGGTGCTCCACACTGCTTTCTGGTGGCAGTGGCCGTGGTAAAGAATCTTTGATCTTTCATCTTTCATTTGTGCCTGACCCGCTTGTGTTGTGCCGGCCATGAAAGATGAAAGATCAGAGATGATAAATTCTTCCACGCTCACCACTGCCTTTGCCACGGCCTTCGCATCTTCGCCCGGCACCAAATCCAAATAGTCATCCTTGAGCGCGCTGATGCAACTCGGCTCCAGCCCCAGAATGGGCAAACCTTGGCGAGCCAGCGGAGCCAGAATGCTAATGTTGAACTCGGCCAACTCGTGCGCCGCTTTGGGCTGGCCCTGCGAGATGAGTGGCCGGCCGCAGCACTGCCACTCCGGCACAATCACCCCATAACCCAATTTTTCCAGCACATTGACGGCTGCAATGCCAATTTCAGGATGGTTGTAGCGGGTGAAGGTGTCGACGAAGAGGACGACGGAGCGTGAGGGGATTGGGGAATGGGGAATGGGTATTGGCCTCCTCCCCATTCCCCATTCCCCATTCCTCCGATTACGCCACCACCCCATAAATGTCTCTCGCGCAAACGCCGGCAAATCGCGTTCTTCCGCGACTCCAATCAGCCGCTTGAACCAGCGCTGCCGCATGAAGCCGTTGGCAATGGCCGGCGCGATGGAGGCGAGGCCGCTCAACATCGCAATGCGGCCCAGTGCCCAGGCCCGCATCGGCACACCCTGCTCGGCATACACCTGCTGGGTGAAGTCGCTCTTCATCTTGGCCATGTCCACGCCGCTGGCGCATTCGGTTTCGCACGCCTTGCAAGACAGGCACAGATCGAGCGAGGCCATGACATCGGCTTGCGTGATCTGGGGGATAGGGGCGACGGAGGACGGGGGACGGACGACGGTCAAAACTCTCTGCCCCCCGTCGTCCGTCCCCCGTCCTCCGTCGCCCCCGGCCCATTTCCCCCGATTGCTCAACAGCTCTTGCAGCAGGTTGGCCCGGCCACGCGTGTTGTGCTCCTCGTCCATCGTCACGCGATACGACGGGCACATGACGCCGCTGTCCTGTTTGCGGCACACGCCCTGGCCGTTGCAGCGCTCGGCCAGCGCACCCAGCGAGCCATCTTTCTGAAACGTGAAGGTGCTGGGGAAGGCGAAGGTTTTGTAGCCAGGGCCGAAGCGCATCGATTCATCCAGGTCGAGGCCGTGAACTTTTTTGTTGGGGTTCAGGAGGCCTTTGGGATCGAAGGCGGCTTTGACATCGCAAAAGGCCTGATACACCTCGTCGCCAAACAGCTCGGCGTTGTGGCGGGTGCGCTCGTAGCCATCGCCATGCTCGCCGCTCATTGCGCCGCTGTAGCGCAGGGTCAGCGCGAGGGCCCGCTCGGCGATGCCATGCACCGTCGCCATGCCGGCCACCGTCTTCATGTTGACCAGCGGCCGCACATGCAAACAGCCGGCGCTGGCGTGGCCGTAGATCGCGCCGTTTGCGCCGAACTCGGCAAAGATGGCCAGCAGCTCCTCCACAAAATCGGCCAGATGTTGCACCGGCACCGCCACATCCTCGACCACGCTAATCGGCTTGAACTCGCTGCGGATGCTTTGCAAAATGGCGAGGCCGCCTTTGCGCACCGCCCACACATCGGCCTGCGCGGCCGGGTCGGTGATCGCGCGCGTGGTGCACGGCACATGCTCGTTGTTGATGAGGTCGACCGCGCGCGCGACACTGGCGGCAATCTGGGCCGGCTCACTCCCCGCAAACTCCATCACCAACGAGGCTTCCGGCACGCCACGGGTCAGATCGAGCCAGTGCATTTTGTCGCGGTATTCGGGCAGATCGCGGGCCAGTTTGATGAAGGTGTCGCCGACAAGTTCGATGGCATCGGGGTCGGTTTGCAACAGCACCGGCACGGCCCGCATCGCATCCAACAGCCGTTCAAACTGGACAATGACCAGCGCTGTCAACTTCGGCTTGGGCACCAGATTCAAGGTCGCTTCGGCCACCACCGCCAGTGTGCCCTCGCTGCCGGCCATCAACGGGGCCAGATTAAATTGGCTGATCTGGCGCAAGTGATTTTGCAAGTTGAAGGTCTGACGCATGGCGTTGCCCTCGGTCAGGCACGCGGTGGGATTGGCCGGATCGAACGCCAGCATCTCGACGATAGTGTCGAGGTTGTAGCCGCTGGCCCGCCGCCACACTTTGGGGAAGCGCTCGCGAATGGCGGCTTCGTGAGCGAGAGCAATTTGCTTGATGGCCGACGACAGACGGTGCGGCTCAGAAGCCGCGACGGGGGACGGATCTCTCAAGTCCGTCC
>JBBQST010000007.1:0-28848 GCA_038213625.1 Thermoflexales bacterium | reverse complement strand
GGCCTCACTCACCGGCATCGCCTCGCACGTGGCTGGCACGCTGGTAGGTTGGTTGGCATATGTGCCGTTAACGATTACGCTGCGCGTGGTGGCCTGGATGAGCACGATTCCGTGGGCCAGCGTGCCAGTCTATTCATTCGGTGATGGCGCTGTGGCCGCCTATTACACTGCCTTGTTTGGCTTGACGCTATTTGCGGCGCAGCCAGCCCACGAACGGCGCACCCTCATCACACTCGCGCGCAAACACATTCAAGTCGGCACATTATTCATGGGGCTGGTAGTAGCCGCAACGCTCGGCGGCGTGTATTGGCTGCAACGGCCCGATGGCCAACTGCATATCACTATGAGTGGCAGTGGCGCGTTTGTGCAAACACCCGGCGGCCAGCAATTTGTATTTGGCGGCGGCACCATCATCGCGCCCATGGGCCGCAGCATGCCGCTGTGGGACCGCCGTGTGGAATGGGTGTTGGTGCCGCAAACCAGTGATCGCGCGTTGGAACAAGCCCTGCCAATTTTGCAACGCTACGAGGTGCAAACCCTGCTGCTGGCCGGCAGCAATCAACCCAATTCTGTAGAGCCCAGTGCCATGCGCGCCGAATGGGACGCGGCCGTGCAAGCCAATGCAGCTCCCGAACATCCCATTCGCTGGATGCCCATGCCGGTCACACTGACCCTGGAAACGGGGTTGACCTTGCAGGTGCATCCGTCAGTGGAGGGCAAACTTGTGGCCACGCTGCACTACGGCACCACCCACATTGTGCTGGCGGGTGAAGCGCAACCCAGCCGCCATAGCTTTGCACCTGATACGGTGCTGTTCATTGCGCCGCGCGATGCCGATGCCAAATTGCTCAACGAGATCGCGCCGCGTTGGATTATCTGGGCCGACACCGGAAGCCGGCCACCCGAGAATTTGCGGCGCGACCTGCGCACGCTTTCTCTAAAACAACTGGGCACGGCAGAATTGGTGAGTAATGGCCGTAGTTGGACCGTGCAACCTTAGAGACAACTCGGAGTCACCTTAATTTGTAACGTATGTCAGCAATTCTCTTGCACCGGCGATGCGTAAAACAACGACATGCTCGCAAATCGCCCTCAAAAAGAATTCCTATTGGCGCGCCTGCAAGCGTCTTACGGCTGGGTATAATCGCGTTATGCAATGGCAAAACACGATCCAAGAGTTTCTAACCCATCTTAAGAATGAACGTAACGCCTCACAGAATACGGTGATGGCCTACAGAAACGACTTGAGCCAGTTTGCCGAGTTTCTAGAGAAGAACCTGCCGGGTGATGCCGATTGGAGCCAGGTCACGCAGGGCTACCTCAATGATTACGTCGTGGCCATGCAGAGTAAATACACGCCATCTACGTCGGCCCGCAAAATTGCCGCGCTCAAAACGCTCTTTCACTGGTTGAGCCAGCGTGGTCTGTCCGGCGAGAATCCTTCGATGCGTCTGAAATCGCCCCGCGTCGAGAAGAAAGCCCCGCGCATCCTCAGCGAGGAAGATGTGAACCGGCTGTTTGAATCGACCCGCAGCGTCTCACCGCCGCGCTCTTTGCGCGACCGCGCCTTGCTGGAGCTGATCTACTCCACCGGTATGCGCGTGTCCGAAGCCATTTCATTGCGATTAAGCGATGTGGATTTTGAGGCCGGCACCGCGCGATGCGAGGGCAAAGGCACCCGCCAGCGCAGCGCCCCGCTCACGGCCAGCGCCGTCGCCGCACTCAAGGATTACATGGAGAACGCACGCACCGAAATGCTGGGCCAGAACGCCGGCGACCACATCTTCCTCAACCCGCTCGGCTCGCGGCTGACCCGCCAGGCAGTGTGGATGACCACGCGGCAATATGCCAGGGCGGCCAGCATCGATGGTGAGGTGACACCACACACGCTCCGCCACAGCCGCGCCGCGCACATGTTACAAAAGGGCGAGGACGTCCGCCGCGTGCAGGAATGGTTTGGTCATGCCAATCTGGCCACGACCCAGATGTATGTGCAGAAAGAGACCAAGCCGGCCGTGCTGGCGGTGGCAAGCTAATGCAAAACACAACGGACAGTCAGAGCCTGGCGGATCAGATTCAACACGCGGCCGCCTACATTCGCACCCAGGCACCGCAGAATTGGCGTGTATTTATCGTGCTGGGCAGCGGCCTGGGCGCATTGGCCGATCAAGTTGAACAGCCCACCTATGTGCCGTATGACGAAATTCCCGGCTTCGCCCGCTCGACTGTCGAAGGGCACAAGGGCCGCTTTGTCATCGGCACACTAATGGGGGTGCCGGTCGGCATCATGCAAGGACGCACCCATTTCTACGAGGGGCATCCGGTGCAACAAACCACACTGCCCATTCGAGTGGCCCGGGCCATGGGGGCCGAGATCATGATCGTGACCAATGCGGCCGGCGGCATCAATCGCGATTTTCAAGTGGCCGATCTGATGCTCATCACCGACCACATCAACTTCATCGGCATGGCCGGCAACAACCCACTGGTGGGCCCCAACGATCCCACCCTGGGTCCGCGCTTTCCGCAACTGACCGATGCCTACGATCCAGAATTGGCTCAACTGGCGCGACAGGTGGCCCGCGATAGCGGCGTGACTTTGCGAGAGGGCGTGTATTGTGCGCTGGCCGGCCCCAACTTTGAGACACCCGCCGAGTTGCGGTTTTTGCGCAATATTGGAGCCGATACCGTGGGCATGTCCACGGCCAACGAAGTGGTTGTGGCCCGCCACGGTGGCATGCGCGTGCTGGGCTTCAGCAGCATCACCAATGTGGCACGTTTAAGCGCGGATGAGGGTGAGCCGCCGTCGCATCAAGAGGTGATGGAAGCCGGTGCCATCATCGGCCCCAAACTGATCACCCTGATCAAGGCTGTGTTGTCGCAAATCGACCCGCCGACACCGGCCCAATAACCAAACAAAGGTCTGACCGACAGCCCCTTTTCTGACGACACCCCACGACACCGTCTGTCGTATCCATCGCCTCAGAAAGACTCAACGGCCACTCGATAGATGCTCACCACGCACTTAGTAGGCTCTAAGTGCCGGACTCACAACGTCATATAGCGATGGCTGCAATGGCGCATATACTTGTTCACCAGCGCCTTCTCACTCATTGCGCTGCGCGTGACGAACGCAACCCAAACGTTTCTGCAATTCTATGGATATTATTCCAAGCCTGATACGCGACTATGGCTGGGCGATTTATATCGCCGCTGCGCTTGGTTGTGTCTACTTCATCATCGTTGGGCTCACCTCCATGCGCGATCTGAATAAGGCCGTGTTTGGTTTGGAGCGCAGCAGTGTCAGCGCGCGCGCCGGCTCGGCTTGGGTGCGTGCGGCGCTATGCATTGTCATCGGCATCGGTGTCTACATTGCCAGCAACATGATGGGCGCGGCACCCACGCGCGTGCGCATCACCAGCATCATCAATGCCACGGCCACCGTGCCGGCCGGTGTTGTGTTGGTGCCCACCTCAGGACCCACGGCCGATTTTCTGGCACCGGTCATCACACCCACCTTTGTGATCCAGAGTGCCAGGCCACAGGCGGCCGCAGCCGAGGCCACGGCCGTGCCAGAAACACCCGCGCCCAACTTACTCACCGAAGTCAGCGCCGTGATTCCGGGCAGCTCGGCCACGGCCGCGGTGATCGCCACATCCACACCCGTGCCTGGATTGCCCACAGCAGCACCGCTCGTCACCGCCTCCAACACACCCAACGCCGCAACTTCAATCGCCGGCACAGCCAGCTCGCGCTCCACCCCCACCACACCCACGCCGCGCGCACTCAGTGGCACCCCCTCGGCCACCTCGATTCCGGTCACGCCGTTCCCAACGTTGCCGCCCACCGACACCCCCATCCCAGAGTCGCCCACCCCCGCCCTGGCTGCGGTACCGGCCGCAGATTGCGCAGACCCGCTCACAGTCGGCATCAGCACGCCACAAAATGGCCAGACCGTCAGCGGCCAGTTAGCGATTTTGGGCAACGCCGGCATCGACCCGGCTGGCGGCTACGCCAAGCTGGAAGTGCTGTTGCCGGCCGGCTGGGGCTTCATCAACAAGATTGATAATCCCGTCAAGGATGGCATCCTGGGCAGCCTGAACACCTCTGCGTTGGGACAAGGCGTGCACCGCATTCGGCTCATGCGAGTGGATAAGAATCAGCGGGAGGATTTGCTGTGTGCGATTTCGATTCTGGTCGCCAGCTAAAATGCCAGCCCAGACCTGCACAGCATCACTCACTCACTCATGCATATCCGCCCCGCCCAATTAGCCGACATTGAAGCCTTGTGTGTGCTCGACCACAGCTATGTCACCGACCAGGTCTGGCAACTGGCCGGCAAAGACACGCCCAGCGAATACGTGGCCCAGTTCAGACTCTCGCGGTTGCCCCGCCAGATTCGCGTGCCGTTTGCCCATGACCCGCGCGGGTTGCGCCGCACACTGCACCGCTGCGACTATGTGTGGGTGATGCAGGGCGACGACGGCGACAACCAGATTTTGCCCGGCAGCGTGTCTTTCGCCAACGGCCAGCTTGGCATCCTGGGCTATATCGGCATGGCAAGCGTGCCGTGGCAGCAAACCGGCTGGCTGCCCGCGCTCGGCGTCACCCCAGGCTGGCGCCGCAAGGGCATTGGCAGCCAGCTATTGCGCGCCGCGATGGCCCAGGCCAAAACCGACGGCCTGCACAGCGTGACGCTGGATGTGCAGACCAAAAACTACGCCGCCACCCGGCTGTGCCAGTCGCGCGGGTTCCGCTTTGCCGGCTATTCCGACAACTTCTACAGCACCCACGATATCGCACTCTTCTTCGCGTATAGAATCAGATGATTGAGCCACTTATTGACTTGCTCACTTGTCCATTTATGAATGAACAAGTGAGCAAGTGAGCAAATGGCCCAATTTAAGTATGGATAGCTTTGTTGAAGGCGTACTCAATGCGGTTAAGCTGCTGAACCGCATCACGGTTACTGGCATTCTGGTCACGGCGTTCTCGTTGGTGATCTATATTGGGCTTTACAACCGCCGCAGCGATATTGCCCGCAACTTTGCCTTCGTGCTGGCCTGTGTCATCGGCACCTTCCTCAGCGATCTGCTGACCCAGGTTTCGACCGAAAGAACCGACGTCTGGCTGCGCCTGCAATGGATTGGAATTGCCCTGATCCCGGCCGTCTCGCTGCATCTGAGTGATGCCCTCTTGCGCGCCACCGGCAACAACGAGCCGGTGCGCCGCTTTGCGACCAAGTTGTTATATGGCGTGGGACTCGTTGTCATCGTGCTGTCGCTGTTCACCAATCTGATCGCGCAGTCGGGCCTCAACACCAACGACCTGCCGCACCTGGAGCCAGGGCCGGGATTCTTTGCGTTTGCGCTATATTACTTTCCCAGCACCATCTGGGCCACCTATAACGTGATCGTGGCTCGCCGGCGCGCCCTGACCGCCACCAGCAAACGGCGCATGACTTACCTGGCGCTGGCGTTTCCAGCACCGGCCCTGGGCATGTTCCCTTATTTGCTGCCCACCGGTTGGCCGTCTTATATTCCACAGGTGGTGGCCTGGACGGGCATTCTGCTGGTGAATATCGGGGTCGGCACGGCCATTACATTCATGGGTTACACCGTGGCCTACTTCGGGGCCAGCGCGCCCGATCGCGTCATCAAACGGCGCTGGGTCAAGTGGATTTTGCGCGGGCCAGTGCCGGCCGCTCTGGTCATCACCGCCTTCGTGCTCGGCACGCGGGTCGATCGATGGCTGGGGTTGCCCGGCGACTTCATCGGCTTCATCTCCAGCGCGACCATTATTCTGCTGCACCAACTGTTCATCATCACCCTGCAACCCAGCATGGACCGCATGATTGCGGGCGAGGACGCGGCCGAGGTGCGCCGGCTGCAGCAATTCAGCGAACGGCTGATGACGACGTCGGACCGAGTGCAGTATCTGGAAGGTATTCTGGTGGCGCTGTGCGATCTGTTGCGCGCACGCAACGGCTTCATCACCATGCGACAGGTGTCCAACGGGGCAGGCACACCCATCGAGCCGCTCACCGTCATCATTGGCAGCACGACCAGCAACGCGAGCGAGACGCAAAACAATGCTGGAAGCGCCCTGGGCAGCGAAGACAGCAGCAATCGCACCGCCCGCAATAGCAGTGCCAGCATTGAGCTTCCTGTGCCACCCGCCGCTGTGCAATCGGCCATGTCGCTGCGCCGCAATGGCAAGCCCGTTGCCGAGAATGGCCGTGCACATGGTGATGGCGTCGTCACTGCCACCTCTGAGCCGGACACCATCGACAGCGCAGCCAGCGCGGCCCCAGTGAATGCCGAGACCTCAACGAACGCTGGAGAAGGAGCTGCGGCAGGTAGTGCCGCACCCAACGCCAGCAAAGCCATCTTCGAGTTGGAGAACGACTTCATCACCTGGCAGGGCTATTGGTTGATTCCCCTGCGCGCCAAAGACAGCGACGATGTGCTGGGCGTGATGGGGCTGGAAGCGCGTGCGCCAGATGGGGCCGAACTCAACGACGAAGAACGCGAAGGCATTGCGCAACTGGTCTCGCAGGCGGCGCTGCTGCTCGAAGATGCCATCAAACAACAGCGTGCCTTCGAGGCGCTCTTGCGCATCATGCCCGACGCCGAGAACATGCAGCGGCGCATGGCCGAGATCTCGAACCCCGCCGCGCCGACCATGGCCGACTTCAGTGTGTTGCTGCCGGTCGAGAATTACGATGACTTCACCCATCTGGTGCGCGACGCACTCAGCCAGTATTGGGGCGGCCCCAAGCTGATGGATTCGCCGCTGATGAATTTGCAAATTGTGGCCGAGGCCATGACCCAGGAAAACGGCAACGCCACCAAAGCCCTGCGCAACGTGCTTTCGGGGGCCATTGAGCGCATCAAGCCGGAGGGCCAGCGCAGCACCACGGCCGCCGAGTGGATGCTCTACAACATTCTCGAACTCAAGATCATTCAAAGCATGAAGGTGCGCGATGTGGCCCGCAAGCTGGTGATGAGCGAGAGCGACCTCTACCGCAAACAGCGCGCCGCTTTCGAAGAAGTGGCCCGCCAGATGATTGAGATGGAGAAAGAGGCGCGAGCCAACGGCGACAACGGCAAGCCGACTGCGGCGCAGGACTAAAGGGGAGGCCTGGTGAGTCTTGCACGTACCAAATCACAAGCCATGAAAACGCTTTACCTGGATTGCTTCGCCGGCATCAGCGGCGATATGTTCGTCGGCGCGCTGTTGGATGTGGGGCTCGATCTGGCTGTGCTGGAACGCGAGCTGCGCAAGTTGCCAGTCAGTGGGTATCGGCTTCAACTACAACGCGTTAACAAGCGCGGCCTGAGCGCCGCGCACTTCAAAGTTCTCTTGCAATCGTCAGAGGGTGAGCGCGGCGGGGAGTTGTCAAATACCCCCCAAGCCGATGATCCACCGCCATAACCATTGGCGTGGCACTTACACGTCAGACTTCTTTAGCAGAAGTCTGACGTGTAAACGATGTTGCCAATTCAGTGATCTGACATGCCCGGCATTCCCGTCGGCATGGCCGTTGGCACACCAACTGGCTCAGAACCTCGCTCGGTCAACAACACCTGCATGTAGTCAATCTCGCTCTGCTGGCTTTCAATAATTGATGTGGCCAGGCGGCGAACCTCTGGCCGCACAGGCAGTGCCAGCGCTTCTTGGGCCATGGCGACGCCGCCCTGATGATGTTGAATCATCAACTGCAAAAATGAGGTTTCGGCCTCGGTCAACGGCAGCGTGCGCAAGGCATTGACCTCAGCCTGCGCGGCCATGCCCATCCGGCCCATGTGTCCTTGCATCGGCGGCTGCAAGCCCGAAATGGTCACCCCCCACACCGACAGCCAGCCATACATCTGGCCGATTTGTGCCTGTTGGGTCAGAACGATATCGAGCGTGAATTGGCGCAATGCGGCATCACGGGTGCGATCGTGCAGAATAAAAGCCATGTCCACGGCCTGCTCGTGATGGGCCATCATGTCGCGGGCAAACGTCACCTCGGGGCTGCCGTCCACCGGCGGCGAGAGCTGCCACAGCCGCACGCCCATCCACACCAGCCCCAAGATGGCAACGGCAGCCGCCAGCCCAATCACCCACCCACGGCGCGATGCCGGCAAATCAGAAACGGGGGCTGGGGCATTGGATTCGCTCATGGCTAGCTGAGGGGCTGGCCCGCGCCACCCGAGCAGGATGCGCCGGGCTCAGGCGCCTGAGTGCCGTTGGCATACTGACTGATGAACTGCGGCAGACGCGTATCATTCGCATCCGTCAAGTTGAGCTGATAGCCCCAGGCCGAGATCACAATCGGTGACGGCAAACCGGGGTAAGGCGACATGAGGGTGTAGGGCCGGCCTCGAATCAGGCCACGCAATTGCTCCACCGAGGCAGCCGGCAAATTGGGATCGTAGGTAATCCAGATGGCGCCGTGTTCGAGTGAATGCACGCCATTTTCATTGGGCACCACCTGATCATAGATGCCGCAGTTTTGCCACGTGGCGTTGTGAATGCCACCCACCGGCGGCGTGTTGGGAAACGCGAGCTGGCCATTGGCGTGGCCGCGTTGTTGCACGCCCATAAAGGTCACGCCGTCAATCGTGCTGGCTTGCGATCGGTTCATCCAGATGACACCGCCAACGGCGATGATGCCGACCAGCACCGCGATCGCGATGCCCAAACTTGACGAATTACTGGTGGTAGTTTTTTTTGCGCGACCTGATTTGCTCATGAAGAATAGTCCTTGGTTTTAGAGAACGCAGTCGGCTGACTGGCGCGGCAATATAGCATCAACGTCCCGGAGTTGCCGCAAGCCACTTTTGCTCTTGGCTGTGATTAAGCATGGCCGGCATCATCGCTTGAACGCCGACGCCGTTCACGATCCTCTATAGAATCTTGTCGTTCGAATAAGATTCGTCTACGGCACTGGCAAACCAGATAAAGGGATCGCAAATGGAAAGATTGTCAACTGAGGCACGGCGCAACGCGCTACAACGCATGGCGCATGAGGGTGTGGATGTTCTGGTGATCGGCGGCGGCATCACCGGCAGCGGCGTGGCGTTGGAGGCCGCAGCGCGCGGCCTGCGGGTTGGCCTCATCGACAAGGCCGACTTCGCCAGCGGCACCAGCAGCAAGAGCACCAAGCTCGCCCACGGCGGCGTGCGCTACCTGGCCCACTTCGATTTTGCACTGGTAAAAGAGGCGCTGGAGGAGCGTGGCCGCATGATTCGCAACGCGCCGCATCTGGTGAAGCCGCTCGGCTTTGTGCTGCCGCTCTACAAGCACAACAAGCGCCCGCTCGACATGCCATTTGTGCTGCCCGGCGGCATCGGCACCAGCGCCATCCTGCAAGCGGGTTTGTTGCTATATGACCTGCTGGCCGGCAAACTTGGCATTCGCATGCATCGCCGTCTCAGTGTGCAAACGGCCTTGCAGTTGGCCCCGGCCCTCAAGCGCGAGGGCATGACCAGCGCGTTTATCTACTACGATGGCCAGACCGACGACACCTTGCTGACCATGACCGTGTTGCGCACCGCGGCCAAGCGAGGCGCGCTGCTGGCGAACTATGCCGAAGTGTTGGGGTTCGAGCAAGCCAGTGGCACGATCACAGCGGCCCATATCAAAGACACACTGACCGGTGAAACCTATACCGTGAACGCCGGCACCATCATCAATGCCGGTGGCGCATTTGCCGGACGCATCGAAGCACTGGCCGGCGAGAGCCAGATTCGCATCAGCCCCGCCAAAGGGGTGCATTTAACCGTGCCGCGCGAGAAGGTGCCGATCGGCGTGGACGCGGTGGTGCTGCCCGAAACGCCGGATAACCGGCTGATCTTTTTGGTGCCGTGGAACACGCGCATCACCATCGGCACCACCGACACCAAAGGCGGCGACATCGACCAACCCGTTGCCAGCGCCGACGATGTGCAATATTTGCTGGATGTGACCAACGACTATTTGCAGACGAAGTTGACCAAGGCCGATGTGATCAGTTCGTGGGCGGGCTACCGTCCCCTCATCAGCGCGGCCAGTGCCAACGGCGCCACCAGCAAGCTCTCGCGCACGCATGTCGTGCACGACGGCCCCGGCGGCATGATCACGATCACCGGCGGCAAGCTCACGACGTATCGCCGCATGGCCCAGGACACGCTCGATCACCTGGCCAAACGCACCGGCAAACCCATTACCCACCCCACCCAGGAGTTGCCGCTGGACGGTGCGCTGGGCCGGGCTGAGGCGGATGCCGCTGTGGACGTCGCGGCCAAACGCTATGGCTGGAATGCCGACATCGTGAGCCGGGTTAAGGAATATGGCGGCGAGGCCTGCCACATCCTCGATTGCTGCGCCGAAGACGCGACGCTGGCCCGGCCCATCGTGCCCGACCTGCCCTACACGTTTGCCGAGGTGGTCTACGCCTGCCGCTACGAAATGGCGCTGACGCTGGACGACATGATCACGCGCCGGCTGCACTTGAACTTCGAGGATTGGACGCGCGGCGTAGCGCCAGCCCCTGCCATCGCCAAAGTGATGGCACGCGAGTTGGGCTGGAGCGAAGCCGAGGCCGCAGCGCAAGTGAGGCGCTACGCTGAGGCCGTGGCACGCGAGCAAGCCGCCTCCAGCACTCCCGCGTAAGCCGTCATTCTTGCCTTCGCAGCAATGACGTGGATTTGCGCAGACTTCCTTGTGATGAATCGCTAGTGCAGGATCTGCGCCAGAAATTGCTTGGTGCGCGCCTGCTCCGGGTTGCGGAAGATTTGGTCGGGCGGCCCAATCTCCACGATGTTGCCCTGATCGAAGAAGCCGACGCGGTGCGCGACATTGCGTGCAAAGCCCATCTCGTGCGTGACACAAATCATGGTCATGCCACTCTCGGCCAGATCGCTCATCGCCTCCAACACCTCTTTGATCATCTCGGGGTCGAGGGCCGATGTTGGCTCGTCGAACAGCATGACCTTGGGCTGCATGGCCAGCGCGCGGGCGATGGCGACACGCTGCTGCTGGCCGCCGGAGAGCTGGCCGGGATACTTCTGAGCCTGCTCAGGGATGCGCACGCGCTGTAACAGCTCCGTCGCCACCTCCTCGGCTTTCTCCTTCTTCCACTTGCGCACCCACACCGGCGCCAAAGTGATATTTTCCATCACCGTGAGATGAGGAAAGAGATTGAACGACTGAAAGACCATGCCCACTTCAGATCGAATCTTTTCGATGTTGCGCACATCGTGAGTTAGTTCAATGCCGTCCACGACAATATCACCGCGCTGGTGGACTTCGAGCCGGTTGATGGTGCGAATGAAGGTGGATTTGCCGGAGCCGGACGGCCCCATGATGACCACGACCTCGCCCTTCTTCACATCCAGATTCACGCCGCGCAGGGCATGAAATTCGCCGTACCACTTGTGCACATCGCGGCAGGAAATGATGGGCGGCGTGTTGGTGGTGTTGGTGTTGTTGTTGGCGTTGTTGGTGATTTCGTGCATGGTTATTCGCGATTCAAATCGCGCTCATTTGCTGCCGCAGTTCCAGGCGCTTGCCAAGGGCGCTGATGGTGTAGCTGATCAGCCAGTAGATGACGCCAATGAAGAAATACACTTCGCGTTGGGTGCCGATGAAGTTGGGCTGGGCCAAAACAGTATTGGCGATGCCGAGCAGATCGAGCAGGCTGACGATGGTGACCAGTGAGGTGTCCTTGAACAGGGAGATGAACTGGCCGACCAGAATCGGCACGATGATGCGCAACGCCTGCGGCAAAATAATCAGCGTCATCTTCTGCACCGCGTTCAACCCCAACGCCTCGGCCGCCTCATATTGCCCGCGCGGAATGTTCTGCAACCCGCCGCGCACGTTCTCGGCCAAGTAGGCTGCGCTAAACAGCGTGATGCCGGCCATGGCCCGCACCACCCGATCAATCTCGATACTCTGCGGCAAAAACAAGGGCAGCACCAGTTGGGCCATGAATAGCACCGTGATCAACGGCACACCTCGAATCACTTCGATATAAGCGATGCAAAACCATTTGATCACCGGCAACTGCGAGCGCCGGCCCAACGCCAGCAACACGCCCAGCGGGAAGGACAGCACGATGCCGACCGCAGTCAGCAACAGGGTTAACAGCAAGCCGCCCCACAAGTTCGAACTGACGACGGGGAGCAGATCGCCCAGGCCACGAATAAGGACGTAACAGATGGGAATGTAGACGATCCAACCCAGCGTAGTCAGCCGTTTGAGCAACGACTGTTGCGTTGTCAACACTGTGGCGGCCAGATAGCCGATGAGGCCGAGCACCGATACCGACAGCAGCATGGGCAGGCTTTCGATACCGTTGGGAAATAGGGCAAATAGCGGCGGCACCAGCAGCAAAATAATGCCCACCAGGCGTGAACGGCCGCCTGTATCACCGATGGATTTGCTGATCCACAATCCCCACGACAGCCCAATCAGCAGCGCCAGCAACAGCACGCATGCCCAAATACGCCACACCTGTTCGATGGGGTACTGGCCCACCATCAGCAGCCGCATGTTGGTGGTCACCACGGCCCAGTTGGCCTCGGTCAACACCCAGCGCACCACCGGCACCACAATGTTGACCACGATGTAGATGCCGAGCAGGGTCAGCACCACATCCCGCCACGAGCCGAGCAGATTCTGTTTGAGCCAGCGCAACACCGCGTAGCGCTCGGTGGGCGGGGGAAGGACAGTTGAAGGACTTGACATGAGTCGTCTGGCTGGGAGCCGAGGAGCTAAGCGCGATGAGCATTCGGAAATGCTCTGTGCTCGCCGCTTAAGCGCGCTGCTTTCTCATCGCTCAATCAATCTCACGCGCTGGTTATACCAATTCATCAACAACGACGTGACCAGACTGATGGAGAGATAGACCAACAGCACGATGCTGATCATCTCCACGGCGCGGCCGGTCTGGTTGATGATGATGGTGGACGCCGACCACAAATCCGGGTAACCCACGGCCGTGGCCAGCGACGAATTCTTGATCAGGTTGAGGTACTGGCTGGTGAGCGGGGGAATAATCACCCGCAACGCCTGCGGCAAAATCACCAGCCGCAAGGCCTGCAACGGAGCCAGCCCCAGCGCGCGCGAAGCCTCGAATTGCCCTTTGGGAATGGCCAGCACACCCGAGCGCACGATCTCGGCAATAAACGCGGCTGTATACAGGGTCAGGCCGCTGATGATCGCGGACAGCTCCGGCGAAACCACCAGGCCACCTACAAACGCGCGGCCCGTGACCACCGGCAGACTGAGCACACCATCGACCAGCCACGGCAGGGCCACCCCACGGTTGCTGATGAGGATCGGGCCAATGGACACGGCTTCACTGATGCGAGGCAGGTTAAAGAAAATGCCGCGATACCAGAAGATCAAAAACACCAGCAGCGGCACATTGCGCATCAGTTCGGTGTAACCGCGTGCCAGCCGGCTGATCACGAAGTTGGACGAGAGCTGACCCACGCCAAGCAGCAAGCCCAATAGGGTCGCCAGCACCACGCCGATCGCGCTAACAAACAGTGTGTTGACCAGACCCACCAAAAAGGCCTGCCAGTAATTGCTATCGGCAGTGTAGGCAATGAGCCGGTCGCTGATGTCGAAGCCGGCGCGCGTGTTCCAGAAGTCGAAGCCGACCGGAATATTCTGCCGGCGCAAGGCATCGCCCAGGTTGCCCACCAGCCAGGCGCCGATGCCGACCACGACGATGACAAAGATGATCTGAGCCACGATGGCATACACACGCTCATCGCGCCAGAAAGGCGTGGAAGAAGAAGGTTTAACCACGTCGCTTTTGTAAAGCTTGATCCAGAGCTTCAGTCGTCAAAACACAGATGATTTCGAACAGAATTAATAACGGTTCTCATTCTGTTTCACTCTGTAAATTCTGTCCAAAATCCCCTCATTCAGCCTGGCGATTAGCGGGGTTGGTAAACGACTGCACTTACAAAAAAGCCCTGATGATTAATATTTCAAATGCATCAGGGCTTGTGTGTTAACTTCGATTGGGGCTAAAACCTAGCGAACCGGCGGCGCATACATCAACCCGCCGTTCTTCCAGGTGGCATTGATGCCGCGTGGAATGTTGGTCGGGGTGTTAGGCCCCAAATGGCGATCATAGACCTCGCCGTAGTTGCCCACCGACTTGATAATGTTGTAGGCCCAGTTGTTCTCCAGACCCAGCTTCAAGCCCATGTCGCCTTCTTTGCCGAGCAACCGCAGAATCTCTTTGTCGGTGGCATCGGCCAGTTGCGTGTCCACATTGGCCGAAGTGACGCCATACTCCTCGGCTGCAATCATGCCAAAGATCGTCCACTTCACGATGTCGAACCACTGGTCGTCGCCGTGGCGCACCACCGGCCCCAACGGCTCCTTGGACAGCACCGCATCCAGAATGATGTGAGCGGCCGGATCCTTGAGCACCGACTTGCGCGCCACCAGACCCGAGATGTCGGTGGTGTAGGCATCGCAGCGCTCGGCCTCATAGGCCGCAGTTGCATCATCGGCCGTTTCCACACTCAAAGGGGTGTAGGCAATGCCGCGCGTTGACATCTGGTCAGCCAGGTTCAACTCCGTCGTGGTGCCTTTTTGCACACAAATGGTCTTGCCGGCCAGGCCTTCCAGCGTGGTAATACCGCTGGCCACGGGCACCATCACGCCCTGACCATCATAGAAGATGATGCCGGCGAAGTTCAGGCCCAGCTCGGTGTCGCGCTGCAACGACCACGTGCTGTTGCGGCTGAGGATGTCAATATCGCCGCTCTGCAAAGCCGTAAAACGCTGTTGAGTGGTGAGGTTGCGAAACTCCACTTTCGTCGCATCGCCGAGCACAGCGGCTGCAACCGCGCGGCACAAATCCACGTCGATGCCAGAATAGGCACCATTGGGATCGACGAAGCTGAAGGCCGGCACCTGACCAGACACGCCGCAAACCAACTGACCCCGCTCTTTCACCTTGGCCAGCGTGGCGCCGGGTGCGGAGGCAACAGGGGCTGCTGCTACTGGGGTGCTACCGGCCGCTGCGGCTCCGGCCGCCGCAGTCACCTCGACAATCCGGGTCACATCAACGACACGTTGCTGAGCCGGGGCCGCGCACGCCGCAAGGATGAGCGCGAGGCCGGCGCTGGATGCGGCGATCCACTTTGTGTTGGGTTTATTGCTCCGATACATGAATCAACTTCCTCCAAAAATTGGGTCCAACAGGCGCAAGCCAGTGCGTTGGATTTGAGATGGTTTCGTCGCGTAGACAGAGCACAAAACATCATGGGGGCATGACTATCGCGATACGAGCGATTATCCATGCCCAAAAGTCTTTACGCAAATTTTATTATTTCAATTAACTTCTTTATTGATCGAGCAGGTCATAACAAAGCATCAGAGACGCTCAATAGCGTCTCTGGTGTCACTTAGGTTTACGGCCCCAATGGCTCACTGGGCGGCGGTCCGCCGGCCGGTGGTGCGCTGGGTGGCGGCTCGCCATCACCGGGTTTGTCCGGGGGTTGAGGCGGAGCCGGCGGCACCATCGGCTCCTCGGGTTGCGGCAGCGTAGGCTCTGGCTCGACCACATCGGCCTTGCTCTCTTCCTTGGGCTTGGCGGCCGCGTCATCCTTGTCGCGCTTGCCATCCAGCTTGTCGTTAATTTCTTTCAAGGCCGTTTCCACCAATCCGTGCACGCTATCGGCCGGGAATTTGCCATCTTCACCCCGCACGCCGGCCGGCTTGCCCATCATGATCTCAACTGCGTCGCTCACATGATCCATCGCGATCACGAAGAATTTCTCCTCGCGCACGGCCTCAACCACATCCTCGCGCAACATCAGATTTTCGATGTTTTTGGATGGAATCACAACCCCGTGTTGGCCATCAATTTGATCGCGCTGCTTCAAAATATCGAACCAGCCCTCAATCTTGGAATTCACCCCGCCAATCGGCATCACATTGCCAAATTGGTCGAGCGTGCCGGTCATGGCCCTGGTCTGCTGAATAGGCACATTGCCCACCGCCGACAGCATCGCGCACAGCAATGCACAGCTGGCACTGTCGCCGCTGGTGGCCGTATAGCTTTGCTCGAATGCCGTTGTTGCCGACAACTGCAAGGCCTGTTCCACCGAATACAGCCCAGTCAAATAGCTGTCGATGATGGCCATGCCTTTGTTGTGAGTGCTATCGGTGTAGTTCACCCCGCGCTCAATGTCGTTGATGCCAGTGCGGCCCACAAACGCGCGCGCCGTAATGCGAAACGGCTCGCCAAAATCGTGCTCGCCGTGGCCGATATAAGACAGGCCATTGATCTGGCCCACCACATCGCCCTCAGTTTGCAGGGTATACACGCCGCGCTGAATCCGTTCATGCGCGTTCTCTTCGCTCAGGCCCCAACGATAGTGATACTCATTCACGGCATGACGAATATCCTCGCCGGTCACGACCAGGCGTTTGCCGCGCGAGGTCCAAAAGCTCGCCTCGCGGGCCACATCCGCCACCTTGCCAAACCGCGTGGTCAGCTTCTTCTGATCTTCAACCAAACGTGAGCCGTACTCCACCAACTTGGCCACGGCCGTGCGATCGAAGGGCAGCAACTGCTCAGTCTGGCCGCGCTCGCGCAGGAACTGCGCATATTGCAATTCGTTTTGCGGCGTGCGATCCATCTGCTCACTCAGCTCGGCCCGCACCTTGAACAGCGACCGAAAATCCTCATCGCTGTAGCCCATCCAATACTCGTTGTATTCGCCCAGCAACGCGACCTTGACCCGCAATGGAATGGGTTGCGGCTCCACCGATGGCATGGGCAGGCTCTGGCCACCGGGCTCGTCGATTTTGATTTCGCCGCGCAACAGGCTGCGCTTCAAGCCGTGCCAGGAGTGATACTGCGCATATAAATCTCCGGCGCGCAATACCAGAAAGCCAGCGTTGGCGCGATGCATGGCACCCGGCCGCAACATCATGTGATCGGTCATCATCATGCCACTGGCCGTGGCGTTGTGCTCGATCTTGCCGAACAGGTTCTGGTAGATCGGGTTGTCTTCGGTGATCACCGGCGCACCACAGGCGTCGCAGTTATCGACAAACAGATTGACCCGGTAACGATTCAGCCACACCGCGCGCGGCAGGTTCATGCCGATCGCGTTTTTGAGCGGCATATCCTCAGCACTGCCCGGCTTAAACACCGCCACGTTCGCCACCAGATCCGCCTGCATCAAAGTCAGATAAGCGGCCACCGCAGGCAGCTGATCGGCAAACTCATTTTTAAGTTCTGCGATCAAGGGCTGAACAATCGTCATTCCCACCTGCGCATCCAACGCCGCTAGTTGAACTGCGGCCTGCCGCTCTGCATCGCGCACCTGACGCGCCGCCTCTTCAAGCTGGTCGTTCAACTCGGCAATCGCCTTCTCAAACTGGGTGCGCACGCGCTTGGTCAGCTTGGCAAACGCCGCATCCGTCATGGCCCGGCCACGCGCAGCTGGCACCACCCGAAAGCCAGAGGGTGTGCTCAACAGCACGGCGTGACGCAGCTTGGCATCGGCCCGCAACTGCGCCTCGATGCCGTCGGTCAGACCATTCAGTTGCGTCTGGACACTGTCGCGGGCATTGTCGTAGGCCGCGCTTTCAAAGGCGCGCGGCAATTGTGTTTGCACCTGCACCATCAGCGTATCCACCCGATTCACAAAGTCGCGCCCTTTGGCCTGGGTCAGTTGCAGCGCAATGGGGCGATAGGCATCGGCAAAGTTGTGCACATACGCCCAGTCCGACGGCGCCGGCTCGCTCGGCGCGTGTTTGGCCAGATAGTTTTGGATGGCCGGCGTGCGACCCGTGCCCGGCCCGCCCACAATAAATATGTTGTAGCCGGGTGAGGTCATGTTGATGCCGAAATCGATGGCCCGCAACGCGCGCGGCTGGCCCAACACCTCGTCGGATGCCGGCAGCTCCAACGTGGTTTCAAACGAAAACGACTGCGGATCAGAGATGCGGCGGATTTGTTCTGCTGTGAGGCGGGTGATGGTCATGAGGGAGGAGGAGACGTCGGTTGTTAGTAATTAGTTATTAGTGGTTAGTTGTCAGATCATTCTGATTCGGCAACTAACCACTAATAACTTCTCTCAGCGCGGCAAATTCATCGGCATGATGACGTGCAAAAAGTCATCATCGCCGACCATTTTGACGACGCCGGCGCTGCGTGAGGCGGTGGTTTCAATCGCGATCTGTGGCGCGTCAATCGCGCTCAGCACGTCGATCAAAAATTTCACGTTGAAGGCGATGTCGATAGCGTCGCCGTTGACGTTGGCTTCGACTTCGCTCAGGTTGTCGCCGGTTTCGTCGGCCCGCGCCGTCACCGCCAGTTTGCCAGGCTCCAGTTCCTCGCCCGGTTTGATGCTGATTTTCATCGTGTCCAGGCTCTCGCGCGCGAAGATGCTGGCCTGCCGGCACGCCTTCAAAAAGTCGGCGCTGTTCACGATCGTGCGCGTGGTGTGCTTTTTGGGAATGATGTGCTCGACCTCGGGGAACTTCTGGTCGAGCAATTGGGCGACCACATCCACGTTGGACATGTGAAACAACACCTGGCCGTTGCTCGGCGTCACACTGATCGCCACCGGCTCCTCCTGCTCACCCATCACCCGCGCCACCTCGGCCACGGCTTTGGCCGGGATGAGGAAGCTCTTCGGCTCGGCCACCGGCTCCTTCAAGTCGGACTTGCGCATGCTGAGGCGAAAGCCATCCGTCGCAACCATGGTGATGGATTTGCCGTCGAGGCGAATCTGCACGCCCGTCAGCATCGGCCGGCTCTCGTCGATGGCGGCGGCGAACACGACCTGGCTGATCATCTTCTTCAACACCGCCGGGTCAATATAAGCAACAGACGCTGTGCCTGCGTTAAAGGTGGGGATGATCGGAAATTCCTGGGCGTCGATGCCTTTGACATTGGCATCCGTGCGGCCGCTTTGCACACGCACCGTTTGGGTGCGCTCGTTCAGGTCCAGCTCCACCTTGTCCTGCGGCAACAGCGATACTAGATCGCTAAAGGTGCGGGCCGGCAAAGCAATGGAGCCTTCGGTCTCGACTTTGGCACCGATCCAGCAGGTGACGCCGAGTTCAAGGTTCGTCGCGGCAATCTTCAAACGGCCGCTATCGGTGGACAACAGAATGTGCGTGAGCACGGGCAACGTGGCCGTGCGCGGCGCCACAGCGCGGCTGACAATGCTCAGCCCCTTGGCGAGGTTCTCTTGTAGGCAGGAGACTTTCATAGCGTTTGCGTAAGAAGTGAACGTGCGGAGCAGACCCAAATCAGCCGGAGCCAAGTTCTCAATTTTGAACTCGTGCGCGTGCTGAATCTCTCTAATGACAAGCGAAGATTATAGTCGCTTCAAGTCATCGGCACTGAGGTTGAAGATGCGGCCAAAGCCACCAATATATCGAGCACTCGTCGGCACAATGTGAAACAGATCGAAGTCCGGCAACCCAAACATGATCTCGCTGCTGGGCAGCTTGGCGAGGTAGGCGGTTCGGGCCGCGGCATAAGCCTCACCCGTCTTGTCTAGCTTGATGGCGCTGCCATTCAGCGTGAGCCGGGCCAACGACATGACCTCGGCCCGCCCATCATCCGGCTCGGCGATGAGCAGGCTGCACTGCGGGTTCGCCATCAGCACGCGCTTGTGGGCCGACAGGTTGCTCAGGTGGATGAGGATGCCGCTGGCGTGGCAGGCATAGCTCGCCATAGCCGTGTAGGGCACGTCGTTCTCGCACACGGCTAGGGTCAGTTGCCGGTGCTGCTGGAGTAAAGCTTGAGCCAGGGCTGTGGTGTCTTCCATGGTTTGGTTGGCCGGATTCGGATTCGGATTTTGGACAGAATCAAAGGAAAGTCTTTACATAGCAACGTCATTCCCGCGCAGGCGGGAATCCAGGCTTTAAAGTCACTGTCGAGTGGGGGTTACGCCTGGATTCCCGCCTGCGCGGGAATGACGGCATAAAAGTATAGCTTTCAATCGCGACTCGCGATCGCAGTTTTTCTTTTACCGAAATTAATTCCCAATCTTCATTATCGCTGAGCGATTTGGCCGACTGCAAGCGAAATTTTTAACTACTGAGTCTGTCTAAAATCCGCCTCCTAAACCCCTAGGCAAACTGCGGCAAATATTTCTTGTGCACGGCCAGCAACTCATCCAGCATGTGCTCGGCCTGGGCATACGAATGCACCACTGGGTCCAGCAACAGCGCCTGCATCGCGGCCTTGCGGTCGCCGTTCACGCCGGCCTCGACCACCAGCTCGATGATGTCGATCTGGTTGCGCATCATCGCGGCCAGTCCACTCGGCAGCGGCCCCACATGGATGCCCTGCACCCCACGCGCCGTCACCATCGCCGGCACTTCCACAATCGCGTAATCCGGCAGGTTGCTGATGCAGCCGTTGTTCACGATGTTGGCCGACAGCTCATGCTGGTTCAGATCGTGCATCAGCGCATCGATGATGGGAATGGCGCGCTCACCGGTCATGCGAATATCTACAGGCGCGGTGCCATTGGCCTGCGCCCGCACGTGCTCCCACTGCGCCTCGCCGCGCTTGGCATACGCGCCAAAGTCGTAGCCCGTCAGCGGAATCGTGTCCGCGGCAAAGCCCACATATTCGCCGGCGTGTCCATCGCCCACCGCTGAAAACAAGCCAAAGGTGTCCATGATCCGGCGCGACATCAGCTCAAAATCCGCTGGCATCTTCGCCAGCTTCTCGCGCAACAATGGGTATAAATCTTCGCCTGTCTGCCGATCGCGAATGTCCAGAATGAAGGTGAAGTGATTCAGACCGGCCGCGGTGATGTGAATCTTTTGCTCCACCTGATGAACAATGCTGTGCCACTCCGGCGACGCATGCGCGGCATCAGCCTTCACCAGACCCAGCGCCTCATTCACCAGCTTGTAGCCCTCCCCAATCTGGTGGCACAGGCCCACGAAGTGCACGTTGGTCTCGCGCGCCACGGCCCGACACAGCCGTGTCATTGGGTTGGTGAAGTTCAAGAGCACGGCTTTGGGTGCCAGCCGCTCCACATCTTTGGCAATGGCCAGCAAAATGGGAATGTTGCGCAGGGCATGGCTCATTCCACCCGGCCCGCCGTTTTCACCCAGCACATGCCGCACGCCGTGCTTCAGCGGAATCTGCCAGTCCAGCTTCCACGCCTCCAGCCGGTCTATTGCAATCGACACAATCACAAAGTCCGCGTCCGGCAGCGCTTCTGCCCGATCCGTGCTGGTGCTGATCTGGTAGGGCTGATTCACGGCATCGTTCAGCCGCGCGGCGTAACGAGCCATGATCTCCAACGACTTGGCATTGGTGTCCACCAGATAAACCTGTGCGCCGCGCAAACGCTCGGCATAGCTAAATAAATCGCCCAGAATGGCCGGGCCAAAGCTCACGCTGCCCGCGCCAATAATTACAATTTTTGTTTTCATCGCTTTCAACTACTTGCAGTGAGTGTACACTCCCCAATGTATGAGCACGCCCACTATTTTGTATCTATGTCCCCTCGGCCAGCAACACCGCGACTGGCGCCTTGCCGCCGCCCCCCCTGATGTCAACGTCATCGTGCGCCGCGCCACTGAGGTCTCGCACGACGAACTGCTCAGCCTCATCTCGCAGGCCGACGCATTGATGACCGAGCGCACCGGCAGCATCGACCGTAGTGTGATCGAGGCCGGCAGCAAGCTCAAAATTATTCAACGCCTCGGCTCGCTCTATCACGACATCGATGTCGAAGCGGCGCGTGAACGGGACATTCCGGTGTGTTACCGGCCCATCTACGGCACCATCGCCGTGGCTGAAAATATGATGCTGCAAATCCTGGCCGTGCTGCGCCGGGCCATGCCGCTGCAAAAAGTGGTGCGCACCGAGCCGACCGAGTTCAAGCTCACTCTGCCGCTCGATCCTAATCATGAAGCCAAAACGGTGCCGTTCGAGCCGCGCCGCACCAGCGAGGATATTTTTGCGTTCAACTGGAGCGGCCAGACCCAGGTGCGGTTGCTGTTCAACAAGACGGTGGGGATTCTGGGTTTTGGCGAAATCGGGGCCGAGCTGTCGCGGCGCTTGCAGCCGTTGGGATGCCGCGTGCGCTATGCCAAGCGCAATCGATTTCCAGAATTTATCGAGCGGGATTTGCACATCGAATACCGGTCGCAAGAGGATCTGCTACGCGAATGCGACATCGTGGTGTCGCTCATGCCCTACTCCAAAGAAATGGATCTGTGGCTGAACGCCGAACGCATGGCGATGATGAAACCCGGCGCATATCTGTGCCACGCGGGCAGCGGCAGCGTCATCGATGAGCAGGCGGTGGCCGACGCCTTGCGCAGCGGTCACCTGGCCGGCGCATCGTTCGACACCTATGAGTGGGAGCCGATCCAGCAGGATGAGCCGTTGCTGGCGCTAGCCAATGCCGACCCAACCGCCAATGTATTTCTGCTGCCCCACATCGGCAGTTGTGGCGATGCAGGCCGCAACGAGTTTGCCGAGTTCTATGACAATGTGTTGAACGCGTTGAATGACCGGCCGTTGGTGAATCAAATTCCCTGAGCGCTGTCTTGAAAGCGGGCAAAGAAAAGACCTCGCGGGTTTCAACGCTAATAGACTGGCGCAAACCCGCGAGGTCTTTTCTTTGCCTAGATCAACCTAGATCAGCTCGCGCACCTTGTCGGCCATCACAGTCAGCGCAATCTTTTCACGATTGGGTTCGCCTTTGATCAAGGACTCGGCAAAGTGCTTGGCTTGCTCTGGGGTAATTTTGGCCGGCATCGGTGGCTCAAAAGGATCCACCACGGCTTCGATCACCACCGGTCCCGGCGTAGCCAATGCCTGATCTAGAACAGCGCCACACTGGGCTGGATCATCGATGGTGAAACCCACGGCACCGCAGGCTCGCGCAAATGCAGCAAAATCGATCGGGTGTAACTCCACCCCATATTCGGGATTGCCCAGAAACACCATCTGCTCCCATTTGATCTGACCCAGCGTGTTATTTTTGATAATGACAATCTTGACCGGCAGATTGTATTTCACGCACGTCGCCAACTCAGCCATCAACATCGAGAAGCCACCATCGCCTACGAATGCAATGCATTGACGATCCGGGTGCGCAATTTGTGCAGCAATGGCATAGGGCAGGCCGCACGCCATTGAAGCCAAATTACCTGATACCGAATGCATTTGGCCACGCTTGACCTTGATGTGCCTGGCCCACCAGGTGGTGTTGGTGCCGCTGTCGCACGACACGATGGCAGTCTCGCTCAGCCGCTTGCCCAACTCATGCGCGACCACCTGCGGCTTCATCGGCTTTGTGGAGGTGGCACTTCGCTCGTCGAGTTTCTCCCACCAGTCCTGAGTGCCGCGCTGTGCACGCTCCAGGAACCGACGATAGGTATTGCGCTTAAGCCGCGGCAGCAGTGCTTTGAGGACGCGCCGGCTGTCCCCTACCAGCCCTACTTCCACCGGATAACGCAGACCAATACGCGCCTCATCAATATCAATTTGCACCCCGCGCGCCTGATCCGGCTTTGGCAAAAA
This sequence comes from Thermoflexales bacterium, assembly GCA_038213625.1. GTDB lineage: Bacteria > Chloroflexota > Anaerolineae > J036 > Brachytrichaceae > JANMVQ01. The sequence continues at coordinate 5,306 of JBBQST010000007.1, read as the reverse complement.
CTCCATGTAGGGAAATGAGGTGCCGATCATCAAAAAGGTATCGCACTTTTCGATGGCGGCCTGAGACGGCGCTGTACCCAGCAATCCAATTCCGCCGGTGGTGTAAACGCTGTCATCAGGCAATACGCCCTTACCCAGCAAGGCTTTAATGACCGGCGCGCCTAGCAACTCGGCCAACTGCTCAATTTCATCCGCCGCACCCAAAGCGCCCTGGCCCACCAGGATGGCAATGCGCTTGCCTTCATTCAACACCTCAGCGGCCTGTTGCAAACTTCGTTCAGTTGGCAATGCCCCCCGTTCAGCCTGAGCGTCGGATGTGTGGCCAGGCCTGTTGCGCTGAGACGCCGTCTTATCGTTGGCCGGCTGTGTCTGCGTATCAACAGGAAAGTTAATGTGGGCCACACCACGCCGGCTTAATGCGGTGCGACAGGCCAGGTCGGTGACATTGCGCACATGCGCCGGCCCCATCACCCGCGTGTTATAGACGGCCACATCCATGAACACTCTGTCCAGCGCCACATCCTGCTGTTGGTGCGTATCGACCAGATCATGATAGGTGTGGCCGGTAATCGCCAAGACGGGCTGGCCGTCGAGCTTGGCATCATAGAGACCGTTCAACAGGTGCAAGCCGCCCGGCCCCGAGGTGGCCAGACACACGCCCAGTTTGCCTGTGTATTTGGCATAGCCACACGCCATAAACGCAGCCGATTCTTCATGCCGCACTTGAACAAAACGAATCTTATCCTGGCGCTGGCGCAAGCTTTCCATGATGCCGTTAATGCCATCGCCAGGGATACCAAACACCACTTCCACGCCCCAATCGATCAGGGCCGCGACCAGGACATCAGCTGCAGTTTGTGCCATATTTATCGTGGATTCGGCTCATAGTCGGGCAGCGAATTCAACGTTTGGGCCGTCACGGCCACATGCACCTCGTTCTCTTCCACGTCGCGAACCCAATCCATGGGGATCAATTTGTGCGACTTAAACAACAGCCCCTGCGAGATGACAATGTGGGTGGCCCGCTCAGATTGCGCGCCGGTGATGATCTCGGCGACATCGCCCACATGCTGGCCGTCCTGCGAAATAACATTCGCGCCGTTTTTCAAAGCCACGTCACTCTCGGGAATGTTGGTGGTGGTTTGAGCAATAAAACCCGGGTTGTAGCCTGCCGGTGTATAGGTCAACGGCCCGCCCAAGGGCGGATACATATACAGCGATGGGCTTCCGGTGGTGGCCTCGGCACGTTTGGCCGGCTCAGCTTCTTCAACCGGCACGTAATAGGTTTCTTCAAAGGCTGGCAGTTCATCCAAATTGCCGGCGTTGTTGTTCAACACCACGCCGTCATCCTTGGCAGACGCCACCAGGCTCACTGGCACCACCTTATCCTCGGTAAAAAGCACACCTTTGCGCACCACCAGATAAGTGACTTCATTCGTGCGCGGGTCAATGACCACTCGGTCAATGGTTCCCACGTCGTCGCCCGAGGCGTTATAGACCGCTGTGCCTTGCTTATATCTCATCGCAATCCTCCTGAAAGTTCGGGAACCGCACCCACTCATGGATCAAACCGCAGGCCGGCGTCCCATCCGAATTCAGTGCGTCCCGCAAATTAGATTTCTGTCTCGCACAATATTTATCCTGGAAATGGGACCCTCCAGTCAATCGGGCTGGCCCGAACCCTGTGTAGGTTATGCACAGCACTTGATGTCGGCCAATGACCTACATATGGAGATGCAACCTGGCGTAGGGGTCATAAAACGGCCAGCCAAAAAGACGGATTAAGTGCGCGTTGGCGGCCCTCAGTATGGCCCCATGATCGGTCCGCCAAAGGTATAATACCGACCACATCGACTGGGTTAAACCGACCTTAAATCTCCGCCCCAAATTTACAAATTTCACCGCCCCATTTGGGCAATTTGCTGGGCCTGGATAGATAACACTTTTTTAGTTTTTTGAGCAACCGTAACGTATGGAAGAATCCAGCAACTTGCCTGGCTCCGAGCCAGACGATCCCTCGACCGATCCCGCGGACAGCAACGCCAGCGACGGCCTGAATATCAGCAGCACTGACAGTTCCACCAACGGTGCCACAGCGGACACGGCCAATGCCGCGGACACGGCCGTGTCCGCCAGTTCGGATACTGCCGTGATCGTGGCCGCCTATCCCTTTGGCCGCATCCGCGAGACCGACATCGACCGCGAGATGCGCGGCGCGTATCTCGACTACGCCATGAGCGTGATCGTCAGCCGTGCGCTGCCGGATGCGCGCGATGGCCTCAAGCCGGTGCAGCGCCGCATTTTGTATGTCATGCACGACACCGGCGCGCGTGCGTCTGCACCCTATCGCAAGAGCGCGCGCGTGGTCGGTGATGTGCTGGGCAAATATCATCCGCATGGCGACAGCAGCGTCTATGACGCCATGGCCCGCATGGCCCAGGATTTCTCGGTGCGCTACATGCCGGTGGACGGCCAGGGCAACTTTGGCTCGGTCGATGGCGACCCGCCAGCTGCCATGCGCTACACCGAGGCCCGCCTCTCGCGCTACAGCGAGGAACTGCTCACCGACCTTGAAAAAGACACGGTGGACTGGCAGGACAACTACGACGGCAGCATTCAGGAGCCGACGGTGCTGCCCGCAGCTCTGCCCAATATGCTGTTGAATGGCGCCACCGGCATTGCCGTGGGCATGGCCACCAGCATCCCGCCCCACAACCTGAACGAGCTGTGCGAGGCCGTCATATACCTCATCGACCATTGGGACAATCTGGACGATGTCTCGGTCGATGACCTGATGAAAATTGTGCCCGGGCCGGACTTTCCCACCGGCGCGCAGGTCATCGGCCGCGAGGGCATCGTCAGCGCCTACGCCACCGGCCACGGTCGGGTGGTCATGCGCGCCGTGGCCAGTGTCGAGGAGATGAAGGGGCGCGGCGAACGCTACCAGATCGTGATCACCGAGCTGCCCTATCAGGTGAACAAGGCCCTGTTGATCGAGCGAATTGCCGATCTGGTTCGCGATGGCCGCATCGACGAGATCACCGATATTCGTGATGAGAGTGATAGAAACGGCATGCGCGCGGTCATCGAGTTGCGGCGCGGTGCGCAGCCGAATCGTGTGCTCAACCGGCTCTACAAATTCACTGCCCTCCAAACCACGTTTCCAGTGCAAATTCTGGCGCTGGTGGCCGATGAAACCGGCCGCAACCAGCCGCGGGTGCTGTCGCTCAAGCGTTGTCTGCAAATCTTCGTCGAGCACCGCCTGCAAATTATTCGCCGTCGCAGCGAATTTGAGCTGAAGAAGACTCGCGCGCGCGCCCATATCCTAGAAGGCCTGCGCATCGCCGTCGACAACATCGACGAGGTGATTCGCACCATTCGACAGGCTTCGGACGCCGATGACGCCAAGCAACAGTTGATCACGCGCTTCGAACTTAGCGAGTTGCAGGCTCAGGCCATTCTGGACATGCAACTGCGCCGGCTGGCCGCGCTCGAACGGCAGCGCATCGAGGACGAATATCAGGAGTGCCTGCGCACGATTGACTATCTCGAAGACCTGCTGGCCCACCCCGTCAAGATTCTGGCCCTTATCCGCGAAGACATCATCCGGCTCAAAGAGAAATATGGCGATGAGCGCCGCACGCGCATTCTGCTGGACGAGCGCGAGAGTTTCGCCGAGGAAGAGTTAATCCAGGACAAAGTGGTGCTGATCTCGCTGACCGAGCGCGGCTACATCAAGCAAACATCCGAGGATGCCTATCGCGCTCAGGCACGCGGCGGCCGGGGTGCCAGCGGCATGGCCACCAAGACCGACGACGAAGTCATCTTTCTGTTCGGTGCCAAAACCCACGACACCATTTTGTTCTTCACCGACCGCGGCAAGGTGTATGCCCTGCGCGCGTACCAAATTCCAGAGGCAGATCGGGCGGCCAAGGGCATCTTCCTGACCAACCTGATTTCGCTGGCCGATGGCGAAAAGGTGCGCGCCGCTCTGCCCATCAGCAAGGAGTTGGTGGCGTTGGCGAGAGTGAAGACGACGGAGACGGAGGACGACGGACGACGCGGCTCAGAAGCCGAGACGGCTGACGACGGCTTGGAAGTTGAGTCGATGGACGAGTTAGCCGAAGTAACGGAGACAGCCGATAGTCTCTCGCTAGAAGCAGATAACGAAAGCGGTGTTGATGAAGTTGACGAGACTGTCAATAACGATTTGGAAAACAGAAACGGTGTCGAGCCTACCAACGGCACCTCGCCGTCCGTCGTCGTCCGTCCGTCGTCTCTTTCTGCCTCCCCCACCATCGCCATGTGCACGCGCCTGGGCAAGATCAAGCGGGTGGACCTCAGCGCGTTCGTCAACATTCGCACCAGCGGCCTCATCGCCATGACGTTGGCCGACGGCGACGAGTTGAGCTATGTGCGCATCACCAGCGGCCACGGCGAAGTGATGATTGTGACCGCCCAGGGTCAGGCGTTGCGCTTCAGCGAGAGCCTGGTGCGGCGGATGGGCCGCTCGGCATCGGGTGTGCGCGCCATGCGCATGAAGAAGGCGGGTGACTTTATCGCCGGCATGGAATTCATCGAAGCTGATGGCCTGTTGCTCACGGTCACCGAGCGCGGCTACGGCAAGTGCACCACGCTGGACGAATACACCGCCAAGGGCCGGGGCGGCGGCGGCATGCGCACCATGAGCACCGACCTGAGCATCACCGGCCAACTGGTGGCCGCGCGGGTGGTGCTGCCCACCGATCAGGTCACCATCATCACTGCGGCCGGTGTGGCGCTGCGGCAAAAGGTATCGGCCATCCCGGTGAGTGGCCGCTCGGCCCGTGGCTCGCGCCTCATCAACGTGCGCGATGACGATGTGGTAGCAAGTGTGGCCCGGCTGGCCGAAGTGCAATAAGCCGCGAGAGGTCTTGCGTCAAGAGTTGTGAGTTTCGAATCTCAATTCACAACTTTTGACGCAAGATCGCACCCACACCCCCTATATGCGCGAGGCTATAATCCCGCGACATTCGAATTTATAGGAAATTCCCCGTTTGAATCATGCGTGAACGCAATCTCATCAACTTAACCATCATCATCGTGCTGGCGGTCATCTCTGCCTATATCGTCGCACCGATTCAGAAGCTGGACTTTGTCAAAAGTCTGGTCTTCTGGCAAGACGCCCGCACGCGTGATCTTCAGATCAAGCAAGGCCTGGATTTGAAGGGCGGCCTGCAAGTGCTGCTCTCCAGCGCGAACGAAGGCGGTGTGCCGCCCACGGCCGACCAAATGGAATCGGCCCGCCGCATCATCGAGAACCGCGT
>JBBQST010000006.1:0-31375 GCA_038213625.1 Thermoflexales bacterium | reverse complement strand
GCCGGCGGTGGTGCAGTGGAACGCCATGGATGACGGGGCCGGCGTGCGCGGCTATGACCTGTATATTAGACATTATGCGAAATAATGATGGGTGGAATCGCTGAAAGTGGCGATCTGCAACAAAGCCTTGTTGGGTGTTGGGTTTTCGTTGGGGCGCAGCATGCTGCGCCCCTACCCAGGCAGGTTTGCCCCTGCAACTACAGCAAAACTGGTATTTCGCATAATGTTTAGTGCACAGGATTACTGAAACGGTCCAGCCACACCCAACTCGAATCAGACTTTCTTCCGACGAAGCGCCAACGAGTTCATCACTACGAACAATGAGCTAAATGCCATGGCACCGGCCGCCAGGATCGGCCCAAACTGCTGAAACACGCCTGCAATCGCCACCGGAATCAAAATGACGTTGTAGAAGAAGGCCCAGAACAAATTTTGCTTGATGCCGCGCACGGTTAGCTTACTCAACGCAATCGCGCGGGCCACATTGCGAATGTCGCCGCCCATCAGGGTCACATCGGCCGCCTCCATCGCCACATCAGTGCCAGTGCCAATCGCCATGCCTACATCGGCCTGAGCCAGTGCTGGCGCGTCATTGATGCCATCGCCGACCATGGCCACCACCTGGCCGCCCTGTTGCAGAGCAGCCACTTTTTCAGCCTTCTGACTCGGCAACACATCGGCAATCACCTCGCTCACGCCGGCCTGCTGCGCTATGGCCTGGGCGCTGCGCGCATTGTCACCCGTCAGCATGATGGTGCGCACGCCACGTTCGGTCAGCGACCGAATCGCATCCACAGCACCGTCTTTGATGGTGTCGCTCATGGCGATGATGCCGGCCAGTTGGTTGTCCACGGCCACAAACATGGCGGTCTTGCCCTGCGCCTGCAAATCGCTGAGTTGTTGAGATGCGGCTTCGGTCAACGGCACCGCCTGTTGCCGCATCAACGCCAGATTGCCCACACTCACCTGCCGGCCATCCACGTAGGCCGTCAGCCCCTTGCCTGGCACCGCCAACAAACGTTGCAACGCCGAGAGCGCGATGCCGCGAGCTTCAGCCGCTTGCACCATCGCCCGAGCCAGCGGGTGTTCGCTGCCCTTCTCGGCGCTGGCCGCCAATCTCAGAACCTCGATCTCGCTGCTGGCCTCAGCCACTGAAATCACATCGGTCACTTTCAACTCGCCCCGGGTGACGGTGCCAGTTTTGTCGAGCAGGGCCGTGGTGATCTCGGCCGCCTTCTCCAGCGCCGTGCTGCTCTTGAACAGGATGCCCATCTCAGCACCCTTGCCCATGCCCACCATGATCGCGGTCGGTGTGGCCAGACCCAGCGCGCACGGGCACGCAATCACCAGCACCGAGATGGCATTGATCAGCGCCACCTCAAATGGAACCCGCCCGATCAGCAACCAGCCCGCAAATGTGAGCAATGCAATCAGCAGCACCGCCGGCACAAACACGGCCGAGACCTTGTCGGCCAGCGCCTGAATCGGGGCCTTGCTGCCCTGGGCCTGCTCCACCAGACGAATGATCTGAGCCAGCGCGGTATCTTTGCCGATCTTGTTGGCCTCAAATTTCAGCAGGCCCTCTTTGTTCATCGTCGCGCCAATCACGGCATCGCCCGGCTTCTTGTCCACCGGCATACTCTCGCCCGTGATCATGCTCTCGTCCACGGCGCTGCGGCCTTCCACCACAATGCCGTCGGTGGCCACGCGCTCGCCTGGCTTGACCAGGATCACATCGCCGATGCCAATCTGCTCAACCGGCACCTCGGCTTCCACCCACGTTTCGCCGCTTCTGCGCAACACGCGAGCTGTTTTGGGGGTCAGCCCCATCAGCCGTTTGATGGCCTCGCTGGCGCTGCCCTTGGCGCGCACTTCCAGATATTTGCCGATGCTGATCAGCGCCACGATCATGGCCGCTGTCTCGAAATACACATGGCCGCTAAACACGCCCAGCAAAATCAGCAGCGAATATACGAAAGCCACACCGCTGCCGAGGGCGACCAGCACATCCATGTTGGCGGCACCGTTGCGAATGGCCTTGTAGCCATGCACGAAATACGGCTGCGCAGTGTAGAGCATCACCGGCAAGGTCAATGCCAACAACACCCAGTTGATGACGTTGTTCTCGGGCGAGATATGCCCCATCGCCATCATATCCGCCGTCATCGGCGCAAAACCCGATCCCAGCACGCGGGCCAGCAATCCAAAATCCCGGCTCATGGACAGGACAAACGTCGGCAATGCAAAGGCCAGTCCCACGAGCATGCGACGCTTGCGATCTTGGATCTCGGCCGTGCGCGCCATCTGCTCTGCATCTCCCGCCGCCTCGCGCGAGGCATTGACCGCGGCCGCTGGCACATCGAAACCAGCCGCGCGCACGGCCACCACCATCTCGGCAATGCCAACGGCACCGGGCACATAGTCCACGCTGATGCGTGAGGCAACACCCGCAAGTGCGCCTTCGCCCGCCCGCGTGACGCCAGTCACACCAGTCAGGTTTTTCAGAGCCATTTCAAGGCGGGTTGCGCCGGCCGCATCTTGAAGGCCCAGCACCGGCAAATCCGTGTGAGCCAGGGCCACGTCGTAGCCGGCCTTGCGAATGCGGGCGACCACCGTGTTCATCAAGTCGGCCGGTTGAGCTTGATTGGAATCGAACACCACCTGAGCGCGTTCGCTGGCGTAGTTCACCGCCGCGCCGGTCACGCCCGGCGTCTTCTTCAAAGTGCGCTCAATCGTGTTGGCGCAGTTCACACACGTCATGCCGGTGACCGGCAATTCGAGCGTGATGGGATGAGTGAGTGTTGCGGACATATGCATGGGAGGCTGCTGGCGGCTAGTAGCTAGCGGCCAGCAGCCTCTGCCTCCTACTCCTGTGGTGGGTAATCGATCTCGGCCAGGGTGGCCTTGATCTGGTCCCAGTTGGCCGGCGCAGTCCAGTTCACCTGCACGACCTTGGTATTTTCATTCGCTTCGACAGACTGAACGCCGGCCACTTCAGCCAGCTCATTCTTGATGGATCGCACGCAATGCTCACAGCTGATATTGGGCACGACAAAAGTTTTCGTTTCCATGGTTAGTTCACCTCTTGATTGATTAAAAGCACAAATGTACAGACACAACCATAGCGCGATTCGCGTTTAAAACCATGCGCCAATTGGCCTATGGGCATATATGCACCTCTATCAGTATTCTGAAATCTCTGAGTGGTACATTTTTTGATCAATACGTGGGTTGGAAGACATTTAACAAGATGAACAGGACTTACAGGATGGGGAGGACTGTTGATAATGTTAATCTTGTAAATCCTGTTTATTCTTTCCAGGAAATCTGTATGGCTCACTCACTTCAATCCCAACGACCTAAACTCCGCGTGGTGGTGGCCGACGACCACAGTGTGGTGCGCAAGGGCATTCGGGATGTGCTGGCCGATGAGCCTGATATTGATGTGGTCGGCGAGGCGCGTGATGGGCGCGAAGCCGTGCAGTTGGCGATTGATCTTCAGCCGGATGTGATGGTGATGGACATTGCCATGCCCGCGCTCACGGGTGTGGAAGCGACGCGCCAGATCCGGCTGATTGCGCCACAGGTGCGTGTGCTGGTGCTCACGGCCTATGACGACGAGCCCTATGTGCATAGCTTGCTGGAAGCCGGCGCAACCGGCTACGTGCTCAAAACCGCTGAGGGCCGCGAGATTGTCCAGGCCGTGCGTGCGGTGGCGGCCGGCCACACTCACATCGACCCAGCCGTAGCCCAGATGCTTGCCCAGCACCAGCCTTCAGAAGCGTTGACAGATCGCGAGCGAGAGGTATTGCATTGGGCCGCGCGTGGATTGACCAACAAGCAAATTGGGGCACAACTGCACATCAGCAGCCGCACGGTGCAAAATCACCTGAGTAATCTATATGTCAAACTCCAGGCCGCCTCACGCACCGAAGCCGTGACCGTGGCGTTGGAACGGCGGCTGATACAACTGGACCATGCCTAAGACCAAACGATTGCACCCTAAGCCTTCAACTTCAAAGCCGGCCAACATCGAAATTGCACCATTGGCGCAATTGGCCCCATTGCGCCAACTGACCCAACGCGGCAGCGCCATGGCGCAGGGAGATTTTGACGCGCTCGGCCAACCCCTTGATTTTGAGCACAAACGTAACGCGGCAGCACAAGATGAAGCGATTGAGGGGCTGCGGCGGGTGATGGATGTGATGGGTGAGCATCTGCGGCAGGCCCAGCATGACATTCATGACTATGTCAATATGGCACAGGTGGCGCAGGAAAATGAACGTGGCCGCCTGGCTCGCGAGCTGCACGACGAGACGGTGCAACAACTCATCGCGCTGGGTCAGGGCATCGAGCGTGCGCAAGGATTGATCCGCCATGATCCTGACCAGGCCATAGACAAACTGAAAGCGGTGCGCGCGCAAACCACGGCGCTGGTGCAGTCGTTGCGCGGCCTGATTGCCAATCTGCGCCCACCGGCATTGGATGAATTGGGTCTGGTGGCGGCTGTGAAATTAATGGTGTCGCGCGAGGCAACCCAGCCCAAACCAGACACGCGTGTCGTTGTGCGAGGGCAGGTTCGCCGGTTGGACGGTGCCAGCGAGCTGGCGCTCTTTCGCATCATCCAGGAGGCGTGGACGAATATTGTGAAGCACGCCGGCGCGGCGCGCGCGTCCATCACACTCGCTTACAACCAGCGGCAATTCGTGATCACGCTCAAAGACGATGGCAAAGGGTTCGCGCCGGAGTCGGTCGGGGCCGGGCATTGGGGACTGGTTGGGATGCGCGAGCGGGCCGGTCAGTTAAATGGTCTGGTGAATTTTGAGAGCCTGCCGGGTCAGGGAACCACCACCATCATCCGTGTGCCCTACCTGGGTCTGGCCGGCCGCGACCCTGTGTGCGGCATGCAGGTTGGACCGGAGGGGTTAACGGCGGAGTATTCGAACACGCGCTATCGGTTCTGTTCGGAAGCGTGTCGGATGGCTTTTCGAGCCGAACCCCAGCATTACCTGATGCCCCAGACCGTCTGATATCAAAGTCTGTTTGCGGCTGGCAACTGTCCTACAAACCGAAAATCGGGCGTCTGATGGTAGCCTGAGAGAACCTGATTAGGATAGTTCCAATGCCCCCGGAAAGTTGGACGATTCGCCGAATGATTTCGGCCACCCTCATTGTTTTAAGTGTTGCGGCCGCCTTCTGGGCCGCCTATCGCTTTCAGTACGCCCTGTTTATCCTGCTCATCGCCATGATGCTGCGAGTGCTGGTCAAGCCTATGGTGGAGTGGCTGCGCAGTCGCCACATTCGCAATGACGTTGCCACCGCGATTGCCTACGGGTGTTTATTCGTGGTGATCCTGGGAATTGTCGCGCTGATCGTGCCATTGATGGTGGATCAGGTTTCGGCCATCGCTACACGCGTGCCCGAGCTCTACACGTCGTTGCGTGCAACGTTATTGAACTCCGGCAATGGCACCCTCCAGCAGGTCGCGAGTGGCTTGCCACCCGATCTGATCGGGGCATTGAACCTACTGCCAGGGCTGTCATCAGATACATCCACGGTTATTTCTCAAGCGGCACCAAGACCCGATGCACCGGCCAGCCCCGTGTTTGCCACCTTCAGCAATATTGTCTATTCCATCTTTCTGATCGTTGCCACATTCATGCTCGCGATCTATTGGACGCTGGATAGCGAGCGGATTATGCGCAGTTTGTTGCTACGGGTGCCGACCGAGCGTCGCGACAGCCTGCGCGAGATCGTCACCGAAATGGAAGGCAAGGTCGGCAGCTTCTTTCGCGGCCAGCTTATTTTGTGTGTCGTGGTCGGCGTCATGTCTATCGTCGCCTATCTGGTGATTGGCCTGCCGTATGCGCTGGTGCTGGGCATCATCGCCGGTATGTTGGAAGCTGTGCCCATGGTTGGGCCAATTTTGGGAATGGTGCCGGCGCTGATCATCGCGCTCGCATCGGCACCCGAGCTCGCCATCTGGGTGATCGCGTCCATGATCGTGATTCAGCAGCTCGAAAATAATCTGCTCGCACCTCGCATCATGAATCACTCCGTCGGCATCAATCCTATCGTGTCCATTTTGTCGATTGCGGCATTTACACTGCTGTTCGGCGTGGCGGGGGCGTTACTGGCCATTCCCATTGCCGCCATTTTGCAGATCGTTCTGGACCGCATTTTGTTTGCAGCGGCGGTGGAACCTGAACCACCGCCACAAATGATTGAGACAGATAGCAGAATCACCACGCCAGCAGGGGTGCCGGCTCTCACTGTTGTGGCCGTGGCGCAGCCGGCCAATCGCAGCAAGCTCAGCGTCTTGCGTCTGGAAGCCAAGGAGCTGGCAGCGGACATGCGCAAACAGGTTCGCAATGTGGACGACGGCACCTCCGACGAACACGAAGAAGCGAGTCAGTTGGAAGAGCTGGAAGATGTGATTGAAGCTATTGCAATCGACGTAGACAGCGTGCTGGCCGAAATTGAGACCCAGCAGGCTGAACAAAAACAGCTGGAAATCCTGGCGGCCTCCCAGACAACCACAGCCGGAGTGTTAGCATGATTCAAGTGCCTTTCAAGCCTAACTACAAACGCATCGCACTATTTACAGCGGTGGCACTGGGCACGATTGCAGTCTTGCTCATTGCATGGCGTTTCATCGATATTCTGGCCCTGCTGGTGGTCTCATTGGCTGTGGCTGCCATGGTGCGCACGCCGGTCAAATGGCTGACTGCGCGGCGGGTGCCAATAGCGCTGGCCACCATCATCATCTATCTCATCGGCATCGCCGTTATCGTCGGCATCGGCTGGTTTGTGGTGCCGCATGTCGCCACAGAAATTCAACGGCTGACCCAGGACATGACGGGCCAATATGAAAGCTTTCACCAGAGGATTACAGCCGGCCAGCCCTTCCAACGTCTGCTGGCCCAACGGCTCCCTGCTCCTTCGGCCTTGAACGATCTGGCCCTAGGCGGTGCCCTCAGCATGCAGTCGTCGATGATGACGTTGGTCGGCGAATTGTTTGGTGCCATTGCGCAATCACTGCTGGTCATCGTGATCAGCATTTACTGGTCGGCCGACAGCGTGCGTTTCGAGCGGCTATGGCTTTCGCTATTGACCCCAGAATTACGCATGCGTGCACGCGCAACCTGGCGACAGATCGACAGTGGTTTGGGCGCGTATATTCGCAGTGAAGTGGCGCAATGTTTGCTGGCCGGGGCCCTGCTCACGCCCATATTTTTTCTACTGGGGCTACCCTATCCTGTCACCATCGCGCTGTTTATCTCGCTGGCATGGCTATTGCCGCTGGTGGGTGGGGCACTGTCACTGCTACCCGTTTTGCTGATGGTGTTTTTAGTTCCACTTCCCATCGCTGTTGCCGCAGTCGTTGCGACCATTATTGTGCTGTGGCTGTTGGAATTTAAGGTGGAGCGGCGGCTGTATGCGCGCGAACGCTATGGCTCGGTTCTAGTGTTGCTCATTACGATTGCGATTGTGGAAGCACTGGGATTGGTCGGCTTGATCATTGCGCCGCCCGTGGCAACGGCGGTTCAGATTGCCATCAACGAATGGCTGCGTGCCAAAGCAGATGCGCCAGTGCAGTCGGTCATGGCAAGAGCCAACGCCGAACCCTCATCGGCCAATGAAAGCATTCCCAAATCACAGATCGAAACGCTTCGGGGCCGCCTACAGGAAGCTCAACAATCGCTGGAAAAACTCGGCACCCAATCCCCGCGCACGGCCAACCTAATGGAGCGGCTGGACAAGCTGGTTCGTGACACCGAGAAAGAAGTCTTGGGAAGTTGACGACGAACGAGCTGTTTTGCTGAGGCTTCGCGGGTTTGCGCCAGCAGGACTGGCGATGAAACCCGCGAGGTCTCGGCAGTACATTTCTACAATTGAGGTCGGTCAAACCGGAATAGCTCAGCGTCTGGATTAGGCTGACCAAGCACGGCGTCTCGAATGATTTCAGCCGCCACCACGCTATAGGTGATGCCGTTGCCGCCATAGCCCAGCGCAAAATAGGCATTCGGATGATCTTGAGCTTCGCCAATATAGGCCAATCCATCAGCCGTCTCTGCAAACGTACCCGCCCACGAATATGCCACTTCCAATGGGATTTTTGGAAACATCGAGGCAAACTTCTTGAGCAAGGTTTGGGTCTTGCGGAACAGCAATTTATCGCGCAGAGCTGGACTCCGAAAAGGCTCATCCTCGCCGCCCATGATGATGCGAACCTGGTCATCCGCTTCACGCACCGTGCGCAGATAAATATACGGATGCGCACTTTCCCAGATTAAGCATTCGGCTAAACCATAATTTTCCAGTGCCGTCACCGGAACAGGCTCACTTACGAAGGCAAAGGTGCTGATCAAGCTGGCAATATTTTGCTTGAGTGATGCAAGGGATTCGTAGCCGGCGGCATACACCACCTTGCGCGCCGACACCATACACTTACGATCCGTGTGCACCCGCACACCGCCATCGTGGGCCTCCACTTCTGTTACAGCGGTTCGATCAAATACGCGCGCATTCAGGTTTATGGCTTTGTTCAAAAGCTGATGTGCAAATTTGAAGGCATCCACTTCAGCCGCATCATGCGAGAGCAATCCGGCGGGCCGACTGAATCCAAATTGATGCTCGATCTCTTTCTTGTCCAGCCAATCCACTCGAATGCCGATGCGGTTTCGCAGCGTGTGCTCCTGGCGCAACATCTCGACATCCCGGCGGTGGCTGGCCAGAAACACGCTCTTCTTGCGCTGAAAGCCGCACGGCTCGGATATGGCCCCAGCCAGCTTCTCCAGCTTGCCAATCGACTCCAGACACACTTTATAACTCCGCATGGCGTGGTTCTCGCCGACTTTGTCAATGAGCTCGCCCAGCGGCACATCAATCTCATATTGCAGCAGCGCCGTGGTTGCGCTGGTACTGCCCATGCCCGCATCGCGGCGGTCCAGCACCACGGTGGAAACACCGGCCTCGGCCAGGTGATAAGCAACCAATGCGCCGGTGATGCCGGCACCAATCACAACTACATCACACGTTAAATCCTTCTGCAAAGGCGGATATGTTGCCAGCAACCCATGTTTGATTGGCCAGAAAGGTTGTGAATGCCAGGAGCCCGATGTCAGATCCATGTGATCCTCAAAATGAAAAGTTCAGACTAAGGTAGAAGTTGGAGATAAAAAAAGCTCCACTTTGTTCAAGTGGAGCTTGAATGTCCTGCGAAGTATGCTGCTTGAGCACGCTTCAAAACATTTTACTTGTGCGTTTCTTCGGTCTGGGTGTGCGCCTCAAGGAACCACAGCCACTTGTCCAGATCGCGTGACAGATCGGTCAACATATCGGCCGTGTCAGCATCGCCCAGCTCATCGGTCTTGGCAATGGCCGCGCGAATCATCTTGGCGAGATGACCATAGCGCTGACTCAGCGTATTGACGTGAGTCATTCCCTGCGTAATGTCCGAGGGATACTCCTCAAGCATCGACGTCGAAGCGGCCATGCGAACGGTGCCAAGGGCAACGCCACCCAAAGCCGTAATGCGCTCGGCCAGCTCGTCCACATAGGGCTCAAGGCCCTCAGCCAGTTCATCAAACAGCTTGTGCAGGCCAATAAATTGAGGGCCCTTTACGTTCCAGTGTGCCTGCTTGGTCTGGCTCATCAAATCGAAGGTGCAAGCCAGGTGCTGATTGAGCACCGCAATCACTTCATCACGCGTGTCGCTCTTCAGATCATTATGCGTGTTGAAAATAGCCTCGTCGGCCAGCTTGTCGGTCTGCGAAATCTCAGAGCGCGTGTTGGTCTTGCGAGTGTCCCGGGTCAAATCTTTAGTTGCCATGTTTTCCTCCGTCTTCTAATACTTGGTTTACGCTGTGTGCGGCTCACTCAACTATTTCTCCGCGAGAACGTTTTCTCCGCGAGAAATTTGAGCGAACCGTAGTTCAATAGGTTTGTAATGAACCAAAGACACACGGCAAGTTATGCTCAAGCGGCCTCGGTTCGTTAATGATTTTAGCCAGAATACTCAAAAAATAATATCATCCGCGTAGGCGATCTCTGTAAGCCGGTTGTGACGCTGGATAGGTGTTTGTCTGACAAACCGAGCATCGCTGTTCGCGGCCGGATGCTTTATGATTAAGTCAGACGACCATCACATCGTGTCGAACGATCAAACCCTAAACCCTGTGTAGACAAACCATTTATGACTTCTTTAAAGCGTGTCTTAGCGATCGTAAACCCTGGTTCTGGTGCGCAATCTGGAACTCAAATTGCACAATGGCTCACCGAAAATGCGGCAGCACAGGGCATCGAGCTCGTTGTGCGCAATACCAGCATCGAGACGTCGACCAATGACTTGCTCGAGGATAGCGAAAGTTTTGACCGCGTAATCGCCAGCGGCGGCGATGGCACCATCATGGAAGTTATCAATGGACTGGCCGTCAAAGCCAGCCCGGTGCCCATGTTTATTGTGCCTGCGGGAACCGGGAATGCGCTTGCCAAAGGCCTGAGGCTTAGCCTTGATCTGCAAAAAGTGTGCGTGAAAGCATTTGAAGAGGTCCAGGTGATGCCGTTGGATTTGGGGCTGCTCAACGACACCCTATATTTTGCCTTGCGACTCAGCATCGGCTTTGAGGCCCGTGTCACCATGGGTGCAACTCGCGAGCTCAAGAACCGGCTCGGCATTTTTGCCTATGCCCTTCAAGCCCTGCGTCAGTCGATCCAGGAGCGAAGTGTGCGTTACCGTTTTAACATTGATGGCCGCGAAGTTCGCGCACGTGCGCAATCCATCTGGGTGGCCAACATCGGCTCACTGGGTGTGGCCGATTTGGAGCTCGACCCTTCCATCTCCAGTTACGATGAAAAGCTGGACCTGTGCATCATTCGATTTAGCTTCGCCCGAGACATGACTCGCATCATTCAACAATTGCGCGGTCGCCAGCGCTTGCCAGCGACTGCGTTAAATGTCCTGGGATTTTATAAAGAATGCCTCATCGCCGCCAACCCCCGCCAGCCCATTCAGGTTGATGGCGAAGTAGTTGGAGAAACGCCCTGCCGAATTAAAGTGGTGCCAAAAGCAATTCAGGTGTGCATGCACAAGTAAGTTAACGGCACTTGCTACAATCTTTCGCCGTTCTGAAAAATACCTCAGACAATAAAATTCCCGCAAACTTAGAAATTAAAACGAAATCAACGATTATTTTAATTTGTAAATTTGCGGGAGTAGAGAGGCTGGATTATTTCCTGTGTAACTCATTAATTGGATTGCCAATTTTGGATTTGCTTCCGCCAGCCGTCATTGACTCTTCTGGGTCTAATTAAACGAGCCAAATCGATTAGAAACCCCAACCATGACAGACTGTCCGCAGTCGGTCTAATTTCATGAGCCGGGTTGTGTGGTTTCTGTTGAGTCGTCTTCTGCGCTTTTCTCTCTCTAACTTTGAGTAATTCCACAAGCAGGCTCAACAACTGCTCAAACTCATTTGATTTGTCGAGAAAAGCGAGTGCACCCGCTCTACGACAGGCTTCGCGATAGGCATTGCCTGCATGGTTGGTGAGCATGACCACCTGCATGCCTGGGTAGCGTTGCTTCACCCAATCCAAAACACCAATGCCATTTTTGATCGACGTCGAACCTGGCAGGCTGATATCTAACAAAACCACTTCTGGCTTAAGCTCTTTGATCGCGCTCAGTGCCGTATCCACACTATCGGCCTCTCCGACAACATGTATCCCAGGCAGTTCTTGCAACGCATCCACAATTCGCTCTCGAACCATGGGCACATCTTCAACTACAACGATTTTCATTTGTGCCCTCCTTGATCAATGTTTCTGTTGAATTGTCTTTCTCAAATGTGCCAACATAATTGGGTAATGTTAGATCAGCAACCACTCAAGCCCTATCGTCCAGTCTGAAGTTACCTTATCGGTTAGAAACTGAACTGGCTGTAGGCAGCACCCACAAACTCCCTATTCCAAACTCACAAAAAAAGCCTGGTTATTCACCAAGCCATCCACATATCACGCTAATTTTGTCAGGCAGGCCGTGCTTTAATCCTGTGCTTCGTCCTGCAGATCACGATGTTCAACACAATGTGCGATGACTGGATGGACAGTATCAGCCTGCTTCCGTAATGGTTTCTCGTGTCGCGATTCAATCCGATGCAAAATCACTTGCACCCGTTCCTCACTCGTACGAACGGTTTCACCAGAGTCAACGGCCAGATCATTAAGTGGATTGTGCGAAATTGGGTTTGTCATTCTTCTCCCGGGAAAACAAAGTCGGGGTTGCGTGATATTACTCACACAACCCCTACAGTCAGCAGACTGGCACACTTATAGGCCAGACTATTTTGCTCTCGCTGGCTGACAGCCTTCTCGGCTACATTCGGCGCTTTACATCGTTGGCCGTGTCATCCACGTCTGCCTTCAATTCGTTCCACTTGCTTTGGGAGCGGCTAGAGAAATCATTCCATTCCTTCTCCGCCTGTTCCTTGGTGTAGCCGTAACGCTCCTGAAGCACACCCACAATCTTGTCTTGGCCACCTTCCGCACGGGTCATGTCATCATCGGTGAGCTTGCCGAAGAACTGCTTCACATCGCCCTTAATCTGCTTCCACTTGCCTTCCACAATATCGTTATTCATTTTAGAAACCTCCAGGTTTCGTTGGGCCGTAAAATTACAGACCCGACTTCAAAGTAGGTCGACTCTGTTATCAAATCAGATTTCAACTTATCTTTGAACCAAACGTCTATCCTTTGGTGCCTATCTTTCTTCAAAAGCCTACCTGGGATCGAACGTATTACTACGATAAATCTCGGGGGTTAAAAACGCTATCAGAACCGGCCCTTACGCCTGTCAGAATGTCACGACAAATCGATGTAGGAGAAATATGCGTATTGCGTCAGGCCAGATTATTTTCAATGGTGTAGCGAATAATCTCGGCATTACTGGTCAGGTTCATCTTTTCCAGAATACGCGCACGATAGGTGCTGACGGTCTTGACACTGATAATCAAATCAGTTGCTATTTCGCTCACCCTCTTGCCGGCTCCCAACATGCACAACACCCGATACTCGCGATCTGACAAAGCCTCATGCGGCGCTTTGGTCGAGTTCCGGGTCAGGTCAAACGCCAGTTTCTCGGCAAATTCCGGGCTCACATAGCGACCACCGTCCACCACTTTTTGGATCGCGGTTACCAATTCTTCTACAGCCGACTCTTTGTTGACGTATCCCGATGCGCCGGCCTTCAAAATGCGCACGGCATACTGGTCTTCCGGGTGCATGCTCAACACTAGAATCGGCATGCGTGGCTTCATCGCATGCAGCTCCTGCAATACATCCAATCCACCCCGGCCTGGCATCGATAGATCCAGCACCAGAATGTCCCAATTCTCAGTCCGGGCTTTGGTCAACACTTCGTCGCCGCTGCCGGCCTCACCAATCACCGACATATTCGGTGTTTCTTCAATAATCTGTCGAAAGCCCTTCCGCACGATCGAGTGGTCATCTGCAATAAAAACATTTGTCATAGCGCATCCTGAACATATATGGGACTACGAAAGGATTTAGAGAATCATTCACAAAGCCCTGCACCTCTTTACACAGGACTGCCGCTTTAAACATCGGCTTGCACTCACATCGAATATCAAACGTCAAATATCTGACAACTTTTAGCGTAATATATATATCGGCATATGCGAATAGGTCACACCGTATTACAAATGTCGGTAACAGAAAGCCCCCTTTGTCGGTCGTTGTCTGACAAAGTTTAATTGTTTTCTGACGCAGACTTGTATTGATGACCGATTGGCCGTCTGCCCTAGATTTGTAAGATCAGTCACGTGAACAATCCCGCGATGATTAAGTTTCAAAAGACGCCGGCAATCATGATGAGTCACCCCAGGAGCGTGGCATCCCTGGCATCAAGCTTGGTACCAGTGGGGCCAATGATTTTGTTTGGCAGCATCGCCGCGCTCGATACCCTCTACCTCGCTAAACAGGCCGTGTGGGCCGCGGATCTTTCATTCTGGCTGCTACCCATCGCCTGTATCCTGGCGCTCGGCCTCATCCTTTACAACTGGCTGATGTCGGCAGGCCGTGAGCGCGGCTCTCTTCAATGCAAACGCACGCACAAGCGCACGCTTTGCGCATTTGTGGCACAGTCCACTAGCTGAGGTTATCACCCTGATGTTCGCGTTCAGCTGGTGGTTTCGCCGCGACACACCAGACGCGCCCAGCGGTATTGCGTTTCTATTTACACTGATTGGGCTATGTCTGATGATCTGGTTGGGTACGCGCCAGGGTCTACGTGGGGTGATGGGTGTGGCCGATTCACGTTGAATCTACCTTTAGGATTTCACTTCGGCTGAAACCAAACCAAAAGCCACTCCCGCGTTGAATGCGGGAGTGGCCTTTTTGTTCGAGTTTGGGATTAACTTAAATTACGTAACTACTCAGGCAAACCGACACAAAAAAAGGCGTTTTGCTTTGGTAAAGCAAAACGCCCCAATACCTCTTCTATTTTTCAGCTACGCCAGAAACGTCGTCGGCAATTCAAAGGAAATACGGGTGCCCTCACCCGGCGTGCTTTCGGCGCGAATGTCTCCGCCGTGGGCGGCGATTAGTTGTTTGGCAATCGCCAGCCCCAACCCTGTCCCGAGCGAGTCGCGCCCTTTGTAGAAGCGGTCGAAGACATGCGGCAATACATCCGCCGGAATGCCTCGCCCGGTATCGCGCACGCATACCTGCACGTTGCTGGCCGCCAGCCTGGCCTCTACCGTAATCTGGCCGCCCGCGGCCGTGTAACGCAGGGCATTGCTGATCAGGTTCACCAACACTTCGCGCACTCGCACGGCGTCAATGTCCAGCAACGGCACATCGCCCCCCACTTCGGCCGCCACCGTCACGCCCATCTCATCGGCTTTGGCCCGAAACGACGCCAGCACATCGTTGATCAAATCCCCCAGATCGGTCTGTTCGCGCTGAAGTTTCAGCATGCCGGCATCGGCCAGCGAAAGGGTGCGCAAATCCTCGATCAGCCGCGCAATTACGTGCGTCTCTTCCAAAATAGGCTGCAAATGAGCATCGTCGCGTGGATACAGGCCGTCGATCATCCCCTCCAGGTTGCCCTGAATCACCGTCAGCGGCGTGCGCAGCTCATGGGTCACGTCGGCCAGCATGGCCCGCCGCCGCTCGTCGCTGGATTGCAATTGCGTCACCATGGTATTGAACGAGCGAGCCAGATTGCGCACCGACCGCGGGCCGCTTTCCTCCACCCGCACGGCATAGTCACCGGCCTCCACCCGCGACGAGGCCACCACCAACTGGCTCAGCGGCCGAGTCAAACGCCGGAACCCGTTGATGATCATGAACACGATGCCGCCCATCACCAGTAGGCCCCACCAAAACGCAAAACGAGGCGGCCCAACGGGTCGAATGTTTTCGGGCCGCGCCGCAAAGACTTCGTCCCAACGAATCCAGCCCAGGCCGGTGGCAATGAATAGAAACGCGATCATGCCAGCCACAATCGCCAGGAAGATCACCACCACCAGCACGATGCCGGCCACCGCCGCAAAACGGCGCTGCATCCCCCGCCAGTTTTCGGGTGAGTTCGGTGGCGGCCAGGGCTCGCCCTGCGGCCACCAATGCGGTGGGCGGCGAAAAGGGGGTCTTTTCATTGTTCAGGGTCTTGGCTACTAGCGGCTAGCCGCTAGCAGCCAATCGCGCGCGACTAGCTCTCGGCAAACTTGTAACCCACGCCGTATACCGTCAGTAGATAACGCGGCTCGCGAGAGTCTGGCTCCAACTTGCGCCGGATGTTCTTGACATGCGCGTCAATGGCGCGCTCGTAGCTCTCGAAGGCCACGCCGCGCACGGCATCCAGAAGTTGCGCGCGGGTGAACAGGCGGCCGGGCTGCTGTGCCAGAGTCATCAGCAATTGGAACTCGGTATTGGTCAGCTCAATAGGTTTGCCGGCCACTTCAACCCGCATACGTGGAATATCAATGGTGACATCGGCCACCCGCAACACATTGTCTTTATCTTTGGCCGGGTCGGATTGGGCTTCTGTGCGCCGCAGCACCGCGCGCACCCGCGCCACCAGTTCTTTGGGGCTAAACGGCTTGACAATGTAATCGTCCGAGCCCATCTCCAGGCCAATCAGCTTATCGCTTTCCTCGCCCCGCGCGGTCAGCATGATGATGGGCACACTGCCTAGCGGACCATTGTCGCGGCGAATCGCCCGGGTCACATCCAGGCCATCCATCTCTGGCAGACCAATATCCAGCACAATCAGATCAGGGCGATGTTCACGCGCCGTGGCCAGGGCTTGTTTGCCATCGCTGGCCGTCAGCACAGCAAAACCAGAATGCTCTAGATAGTCCCGCGCGATCTGGACAATCTTGGGTTCGTCGTCGACGATGAGAACGGTCTTCATGCCAGTGTGTGCCGCCTGCAAGAGGGGTTGAGAAGAAGCTGTGACCGAGACTAAATTAAATGGATTTGTGTTCATTGCCATCATACACCGCCGGCACGCATAGACCCTGGGACTCAAATCCCATCGTCAAAAAAAAGTAGCCGAAGGCAGGGCCCCCGGCTACGCGTCCAAATGAAGCTAAAGATTACAGTGCGTCTGGATTCTGTGGCTTATCCGTGCTGGCAGGCTGGCTGGCTGGCGCAGCCGGTGCGGCGGGCGCAGCCGGTGCGGACGAACCTGGCTGTGTGTTGTCAACGTGCGGAGGCACGCCACTGTTGCCCTGTCCTGGGCCACCCCAACGGCCACGATGTCCCCACGGGCCACGGCCCCACATGCCGCCACGCCAACCCCAGCGCCGGAAGAACAGCCCGCGCACCAGGAAGACAATGAAGCCGATGAAGAGCAGGGTGCCAATCAGGCGGAAGATGCCGCCGAAGAAGCTGCCACCACCCCGGTTCCAACCGGGGCCGGCCATGCCATGTGGGCCGGGGCGATATTCGTCATTCTGCTGCGAAAACCGTCCCGGCGCCGGCACCACATCGCCCTGGGCATCTGGCTGAGAGTCAGGAAGCTGGCGTGGGCCATAGCCCTGCACGGCGTAGTTAGACCGCGCCATTCCCGACATTTGGCCGGCCATAAAGGCCGTGCCGCCGATGCCCATCACCACACAAAACAGCACCACTGCGGCCACAACACCCAACAGTATCTTTCGTTCACGAGGCAGGTTATTCATGTTGTTCATACTCCTGATGAACAGTGTGAGCAAACCTGTGTAGAAATTGTGAAGCCGGTGTGGAGACATTACGATTTTGGCGCGTCAGGCCAAAAATCTGGAGTCGTCTTTATCGCAATGCCCGTTTGAGGAAGGTTGCTAAATCCCCACCGTGAACCATTCTTCTATTTCGTCAAACGCGGCTCAGTGGACGGACTCAAGAAATCCATCGTCGTCCCTCGTCGCTCAAAGCTACCCAGTGATGCAATAACTGACGTGAAGTTAAGCAAAAACTTTGTGTGAAATTATTGCCGCAAGACCGCATCGCTGGTATCTTACTTTTGCGCTCACTGCCCCCTGCTCACATACATCCGTTCAGAATCATTGCCGCGTTTCGCTCTAGAGGAGAGGACAAATGAATAGCCGCTCACCCAAATCTGCAATGCATAAGCTCATGCTTGCAGTTTTACTGCTCATCACGGCCCTAACCATACAAATCATTGCACATCCGCATGTTAATGCGCGTTCGACAACACCATCACCGGCCGCATTGGCTCAGAAAGGCCAACCCAACGATCCCAACTCGCCCAACTCGCCTAACTCGCCTATCGAGACCTTGATCGCCGATATCTTCAAGCCCAGACCCACCCGAACGCCCACACTGACGCGAACGCCGACCAATACGGCTACGGCCACCCTCACCCGGACGCCATTAACCACAAATACGGCCACGCCCTCCCCCACCGCTTCTGGCACCAATTCTGCTCCCGGCACCGGCACGCCTACCGCAACGTCAACCATCACCGGCAGCACGACCAGCACGCCCACCGCGACGCCGACCCCGCCAGGCAATGCATCTAGCACGCCTGCGTCTAGCACGCCCACACCCACCGGCACCATCACCCGCACCGCGGCCACGGCCACTCAAACCCGCACGCCAACGCCAACCACCACCGACAATCCCCCCACCCTAAAGATTTATCTCCCCGTCACCGTGAAAAATGCCCCCTGCGATTTTGGGGTTCCAGATTGTTTTGAGGAGAACAATTCGTTTGATACGGCTTATGGGCCGATCCTGATACCGGGGTTGATTTCGGGCACGGCCGATCAGTTGAGCGATCCGTTCGATCTATTCACCGCCACACTCACCAGCGGCACCGGCTACACCCTGACCCTGGACGTTGGCGTGCAGGATTTCGATCTCTACATCTACGCCAGCCAACCCAACTACACCGTAGTCGCCAGCTCAGCCACCAATGGTCTGGGCATCAACGAGCGACTGGTCTTTACACCTGCCACCACGACGCAGTATTACATTCTGGTCTACGCCTATCGCTCAAATGGTGCCGGGCCTTACGTGCTGAACATTCAACAGTCAGCGCCATAGCCAATAAAAAAAACTCTGTGGCTTACCAGAAGCCACAGAGTTCAAATTCTTCACGAGCCGTGTGCCCATGCACCTTCACATGCGCATGCCGTCTGGGTCAATCGCATCGGCAAAGATCACATGAGCGCGCCAGTCGCCGTTCAGGGTGGCATCGCGCAGGATCGCGCCGGTCAGGTCAGTGCCATCGAATTTGGCTTGCCGTAAATTCGCGCCGCGCAAAATAGCCCGGTTCAACCTGGCCTTCGTCAAATCCGCATTCATCAAAAACGCATCCGTTAGGTTACAGTCCACCAGATTGGCACTGTGAAAATTGGTCTCGATCAGGCTGGCGCGCTGCAGGTGCGACCGAGTCAACACGGCATGGTCGCAGTTCGCCAGCCGCAAATCGGCATCGTTCAGCTCCACCTCTTCCGCCTCTACCCACACCAGATCGGCCCCCAACAAATTGGCCATACCCAGCCGCGCCTGTGCCAGTTTGGCCCGGGTCAAATCAGCGCTCTCCAGATTGGCATTGTTAAATTTGGCCTTTTTCAACACTGCTTTGGTCAGCCGCGCCTCGGCCAGATCGGCTTTCTTGAAATCGGCCTCTTCCAACTCCGCCTCAGCCAGATTCGCCCTTTTGAGTGACGCATCCGTAAAGATCGCGCCATTGCCGGTGCAGCCAAACAGATCCGCCTCATCCAAATCCGCCCCCTCAAAATTGGCCAACCCCAACAGCGTCTCTCTCAAGCGAGCCCCCTTCAGGATCGCCCCTCGAAAGTCCATCCCCTCCAGATTCAATCGGCTCAAGTCCAGCCCGCTCAGATCAACACCGGCCAGACTGACCACGGCGTCTTTCACGCGTGGCATTGCCGCGATCTGGATGATTTCTTTGCGTGTCAGTTCGGCCATATCTGGTTGCTGGCTGTTGGTGGCTGGCGGCTAGTCGCCAACAGCCAGCAGCCTCCGCGCTTCCTCGTTCTGAATCGTGCTTCGACCAATCAGCTCCAGCGCGGCTTCGTCCTGCGGTGGGTGCATCAGGCCGGCCCGGGCATCGCGAAACAGGCGCTCCAGCGGCAACCGCCGGTCCAGCCCATTCGCGCCCACCGTGCGCAGGGCAATATCGGTCGCCTCAATCGCCGCGTTGGTGCACAGGTGTTTGGCCGTGGCCAGTTGCGCGTCCATCCCAACCCGGCCCTCCAGATCATGGCTCCATCGACCAGCCACCTCAAATAAAACAGCCCGCGCGCCGGTCAGCAGCACCTGCATCTGCCCCAGATTGCGCTGAATGTGGGGCAATTCGGCAATCGGCTTGCCCAACGCCGTCGGCACCCGTTGCTTCACATAGCGCGCGGTCGCCGCCAGTGCCGCCTCACCCACGCCCAGATACACCGCTGCAAATGCCGTGGCGCTCCAACCCGGCGGCTGGCGGTTGCTGCGCACTTGATCTGACTCACGCTTCTGCATCAACCAATGCGCAGGCACAAACACGTCCTTGTAAATCACATCGCAGCTGCCGCTGGCGCGCAGGGCAATGCTCTCGTTGCCCCAATTATTCAGCAACTCCAGTCCCTCGCTCTTGCCACTCACGGCCAGCACCGCCGGCTGCGGCTCCAGCCCTTCGGCTTTGATCGTGACAGTGGTAAACAAATAATCCAGCGCCGGCGCATACGTCACCCAGCTTTTGCGACCATTGACCAGATAGCCACCCTCAACCGGCGTCGCCGTGGTGTTCGGCAAACCGCCGCGCGAAGGGCTGCCCATCTCCGGCTCGCTGGCCACATTGTTGACAAAGATGCCGCGCTCGCCGCACTCCTTGAACAATCGGTCGATGGCTTCGGGTGTAAAGAACTGCCCCTCCGACATCTGGGCCGTGATGTTCACGTGCATGGCCAGACCCAGCGCCGTGCTGGCATCGCCATGTGCGATCCGAATCAGCACATCGGCCATTCCCAGCGCGTCCAGGCCATCGCCGCCATATTCACGCGGCAGAGTGATCTTGCACAGACCCGCCGCGCGCATGGCCTCGGCATTCTCGTAGGCAAAGGAGCCGTCGCGGTCATACTGGTCGGCCGTCGCCGCAAATTGGACCGCCAGTGCATCACAGGTTTGAAGAATCGTTTGCAGGTCTCTCAAAGCGCTGCCGATTCTATATGGAGTGGGCGAGATGTGAGGGGAATTGGTGCACGCGACCGGAAGCAGGCGTGAACGTTTACGTATTCGTAATCGTAGACGTAGACGATTACGTAAACGTCTGCGTCTACGATCCGTCACCCCACCTCACTCACCCGCACCGGCCGCCGCTCTGCCCAGCTCAGCTTCGCCGCCAACCCAATCACAAACGCCTGCCGGCCATCAAAGCCAGTCACGGGCACCGGCGTGCCCTTCACCACCGCCTCTACAAATGCCACAATCTCGGCCACATAGCTCTCGACATAGCGCTGCATGAAAAAGCTGTGCGGCAAATCGCGCTGGATGGCCTGCCCGGTGCTGAGCACGGTGTTGTTGGGATAGTTGTTCAGGGTCTGCAC
The DNA here is from genome assembly GCA_038213625.1 of Thermoflexales bacterium. Classification (GTDB taxonomy): domain Bacteria; phylum Chloroflexota; class Anaerolineae; order J036; family Brachytrichaceae; genus JANMVQ01. The sequence goes on along the minus strand of JBBQST010000006.1, from coordinate 10,292 downwards.
GGCCCCGCCACTCCCAAACACTTCCACCCGCTGGTCGTAGCCATACACGGCTTTGCGGCTGTTGTCGATCGTGCCGATCACGCCATTGGCAAAGCGCAACAGCGTCACCGCCGTGTCTACATCACCCGCCTCGCCGATGGCCGGGTCCACCCGCACGCCGGCCTGCACCATCACTTCATCCACCTCACTGCCGATCAGGAATCGCGCCATGTCGAAGTCGTGAACGGCCATGTCTAGAAACAAGCCGCCCGACACGCGCACATATGCAATGGGTGGCGGGGCCGGGTCGCGGCTCACGATGTGCAAAATGTGCGGCTGACCAATCTCGCCCGTCTCGACGGCATGACGCACACGCCGAAAGTTGGCATCGAAGCGCCGGTTGAAGCCAATTTGCAGCGCCACACCGGCCTTCTCCACCGCGTTTAAGGCGCGATCCACCTCCGCCAAATTCAGCGCAATCGGCTTCTCACAAAAAATATATTTGCCCGCCCGGGCCGCCGCTTCAATCAGTTGCACGTGCGTGTCGGTCGAGGTGCAAATCAAAATCGCTTCGATATCGGGGTCATTCACGACGTCGAGTGGGTCACCACACGCGGCGTTGATATGGAATTTAGCAGCACACGCCTGCGCCGCCGTCAGATTCACATCGGCCACCGCTACCAACTGCGCCCCCGAAATTCCCGCTGCAAATGTTGCCGCGTGCATCTGCCCAATCCGGCCCGCACCCAGTAGACCGACTCGAAGTGTGTTGCTCATAAATAATTATTGGAATGGAGGCTTCAGCCGACTCAGGTTAGCGGAAAGGCGCAGAGTCGGCTGAAGCCTCCATTCCAATGAACAATTGCAAAACTTAATTCAATTGGCTCAAGTCGGCATTCCCGCCGCACACCAGCACGCCCACGCGCTCACCCGGCGAAGGCTTGTAGGCGCCGCTGAGCAAAGCCGCCAGCGCCGTCGCGCCGCCCGGCTCGGCCACCACACGCACCTCGCTCCACAAGCGCCGCTGCGCATCCACGATTGCGGCATCGCTCACCAGCGCCACATCGGCCACATGCTGCCTGCATAGGTCCCAGGCCAGATCGCCAATTCGCCGCGCACCCAACGAGTCCGCCGCAATCCCACTCACCAGCACATCCACCGGCCGGCCCGCCTGCATGGCCGCCTTCAAACAACACGAGGTCTCTGGTTCCACACCCATCACTTTGACCCGGCTCGCAAACCACGCCGCAATGCCAGCAATAAAGCCCCCACCACCGACAGCGACCAACACCGTGTCCAGATTCCGCACTTGCAAGTCCAACTCGCGGCCACACGTGCCCTGTCCTGCTAGTGTTTCCGGCTGGTTATAGGCATGGACATACAGCGCGCCAGTCTGGCCGACCCGTGTCATCGCGGCGGCATAGGCGTCGTCATAGCGCTCGCCAATCACGTGCAACTCCGCACCATAGTCGCGCAAACGTTGCTGCTTCACCGGCGAACTAATCGTCGGCACAAAGATCTCGGCGCGATGGCCCAGCCGGCGCGCCGCATACGCCGTGGCCAGGCCGTGGTTGCCGCCCGAGGCCGCGATCACGCCGCTGGCCGGCACGGCATTCGACAAAATGCGGTTGAATGCGCCGCGTGGTTTGAAGGAGCCGGTGACCTGCAACAACTCCAGCTTTAGAAAAATACTGGCGTCGAGCCCAAATGCGCCGGCCTCCAACGCCATCGTCGGCGTCTTTCGCACATAGGGTTCAATACGTTGCCAGGCGGCCTCAATATCTGCACGCGATGTCATCAATGAATCACCATATCGTTTCTCACAATCCCACTGTCTTCAAAAATTGCCGGTTGCGCAGTGCGCTGGCTTTGGGGCTACCCATGCCCGGCAACACATCCTGTTCCACCGTCACAAACCCGGCATAGTTTTGCTCGCGCAGCCACGCGGCCACCTCATCAAACGGCACACACCCCTGCCCCAACTCACAGAACACGCCGTGCCGAATCGAGGTGTGATAGTCCCAGCCCTCTGCGCGGGACTGAGACGCAATTTGCAGCGAGCAATCTTTGAGGTGGACGTAGCGAATGCGCGGCGCAAACCGGCGCAGCCCTTCCATCACCGTGGTGCCGTCTGGATGGCCCGTGCCAAACGCATAATGGCCGGTGTCGAACACCAGGCTCACCTGCTCAGGATCAGTCAGCTCAAGCAACCGCGCGATTTCATCCGGCGTCTCCACATAGCCGCCACCGTGGTGATGAAAGACGCAGCGCAAGCCGGTCTCGTGCTGCACCACCCGCGCCACCTGGTTCACGCCCTCGGTGAAAATGCGCCATGCCTCGTCATCGAGTTCAAGGACCGGCGTGACCCGGCCTGCATGACGACAGCGCACAGTCTCGCGGCAGTTGTCATCGGCCAGCACCAAGAAGGGTGGCCGCGCTGCATCCGCAACACTTGCCAGCAACGTCGCAATCTTCACGGCTCGCGCTTCGCCGTCTGCATGCAGATCGCGATACTGAAACGCCACCGGCACAAACGCGCCCGTCATGGTCAGGTTGCGCTGTGCCAGTTCAGCGCGTAACTGCGCTGGCTCGGTCGGCATGAAGCCCCAATCACCCAGCTCGGTGCCAGCGTAGCCAGCTTCAGCCAGCTCATCCAGCATCTGCGCATAGCCAATGCTGCTGGCCTCAGCCGTCTCGAACTCCAATGTGCCCCACGAGCACGGTGCGTTGCCGATGTAGATCATGATGACCTCAGATGTCAGACTTCTAGGAAGAAGTCTGACATCTTGCTAGATGATGCTATGCGTCGAACTCACGGCATTCGCCTGCTTTAATGTTTGCAGCACCACACAATATCGCTCAGTCAGCTTCATCAAGCTGGCCTGCTGATCCGGCGTCGCGTCCGTGTCCAGATCGAAGAAAAGCCGAAGGGCCTGAAAGCCGACCGGCGCCTCACGAGACACACCCAACGTGCCGCGAAAGTCCAGATCGCCCTCGACCCGCACCGCCGTGTTCTCGCCCAATGTCACGCCAATGGCCGTGGACACCGCGCGCAAGGTGACGCCCGCGCACGCCACCAACGCCTCCAACAACATGTCGCCCGAGCACAATGACAAACCGTCGCCGCCGGTGGCCGGGTGCAAGCCAGCCTCGGCAATGGCGCGGCCGGTGTCTACCTTGCAAGTAATCCCTTCGCCCATCGTGCCGCGTGCCTTCAACGTAATCAGTGCCGCGGCCGGCTCGTCCTTGTAACGCGCCTTCACCGGCGCTTGCATTACTTTCAATTCTTCTGAGTTCAAAATCTTCACTCCAATGACTGCTCGTCAATAAATCAAAATGCCTTGCATAGCCATGTCATTCTCGCGAACGCGTCCCCGCAGCGGGGACGCGTTCGCGAGAATGACAGCATAGACTCGTTACTTTGCAAACTGCTTACTAGAAATCCCGCTCCTTCTGACGCATCACTTCCCACTCGGCGCGCTTCTCGCGCACGCTGTCCATCTCGCTCACCTCGGCCACCGGCACGTCCCACCACGCATAGCCCGGCACACCCACATAGCGATCATTCTGCACGTAGATCACCACCGTTTTGTCAATGGCTTTGGCATCGGCCAGGGCCTTCACAAAATCATTGTAGCCATCGCACTCGATCACGTGCGCGCCCAGGCTGCGCGCATTGGCGGCCAGATCCACCGGCAGCGTCTCAACATCTTCAAGCACATCATCACCCACCACCTGCCCATTCACCGGAAAGGCATAGCGCGTGCCAAAGCCGCCCTGCCCCAGCGACCGGCTCAACCCACCGATGCTCTTGTAGCCCTGGTTGTCCATCAGGATCACCGTCAGCTTGTAGCCCTCTTGAACGCTGGTGATGATCTCGTTCGAGAGCATGAGATAGGAGCCATCGCCGACCAGCACATACACCTCGCGCGCCGGCTCGGCCATCTTGATGCCCAATCCGCCGGCCACCTCATAGCCCATCGTGCTGAAGCCATAGTCCAGGTGATATTGCTGAGGATGCCGCGCCCGCCACAATTTGTGCAGGTCGCCGGGCAAACTGCCGGCCGCGTTTATCATCACCGCCTCCGGGTCACCCAGATCATTGATCGCGCCGATCAGTTCGCACTGGCTCGGCAGCGGCGCATTGCGCACCGCATAGAACGCATCCACCTGCGCCTCCCACGCAGCATGGAGAGTCTTAACTCTAGACTCTTGAGTCTCTTGCACCCGCCAACCTTCCAGCGCCAATCCCAATTCTTCCAGCGTCACCTTCGCATCGCCCACCAACATCAAGCCGCTGTGTTTGGCCGCGTCGAACTCGGCCACATTGATGTTGATAAAGCGCACGTTGGGGTTCTGGAACAAGGTCTTGCTGGCAGTGGTGAAGTCGCTGTAGCGCGTGCCGATGCCGATGACGAGATCGGCCTCGGTCGCGATCTCATTGGCCGTAGGCGTGCCGGTCACACCGATGCCGCCCAGGCACAGTGAATGGTCGTAGCGCAGGCTGCCTTTGCCGGCCATCGTCTCGCCCACAGGAATGCCAGTCGCGTCCACAAATTGCCGCAATGCATCCGTGGCCTCGCTGTAGCGCACACCGCCGCCGGCCACAATCATCGGCATCTTGCTGGCTCGAATCCACGCAGCGGCCGTGCTGATGGAATCACGGTCGGCGCGGTTGCGCGGGATGCGCCACACGCGCTTCTCAAAAAACTCGGGCGCAAAATCAAACGCCTCGGTCTGGGTATCCTGCGGCAAACACAGTGTTACCGCACCCGTATCAGCGGGGCTGGTCAACACACGCATCACCTCGGGCAGCGCCGTCACAATCTGCTCGGCGCGATAGATGCGATCCCAATAGCGGCTGACCGGCTTGAAGCAATCGTTCACCGAAATATCCTGCGAGTGCTCGCTTTCCAGTTGTTGCAACACCGGTGCCACATTCCGCCGCGCAAAAATATCGCCCGGCAACAGCAACACCGGCAGGCGGTTCACCGTGGCCAGCGCCGCACCCGTAATCATGTTGGTCGCGCCGGGGCCAATGGAACTGGTGCAGGCCAGCGTGCGCAGCCGGTTGCTGTGCTTGGCGAATGCCGCGGCCGTGTGCACCATGGCCTGCTCATTGCGGCATTGGTAATAGCGAAAATCCGGGTTCTGCTGCAATGCCTGGCCCATGCCAGCCGTATTGCCGTGCCCAAAAATGCCGAAGCAGCCGCCGAAGAACGCCTGTTGCCGGCCGTCGCGCTCCGAGTATTGAACTTTGAGAAACTTGATGATGGTTTGCGCCAGGGTCAGGCGAATGGTTGTTGTCATGAGTAGATGAATTGTGAGCCAAACTCTAAAAGGTTGTTGCAGGAAATACTGGCTCTCCCGAATTAAACGGGAATCGCAGTGTAGGGGCAAAGCAGCGGGCTCGTGTATGGGTTTGATCTGCGATGAGCCCGCTGCTTTGCCCCTACAAAAACCATGATTTCCCGCCAAAGTTGGGAGAGCCGAAATACTTTACACATCAACGTCATTCCCGCGAACGCGGGAATCCAGACTTTGATCCACTGTAGCCTTAGGGTTACGCCTAGATTCCCGCGTTCGCGGGAATGACGGCTTAAGCTACAAACTCAACCCAAGTCGTGGATGAATTCCTAATTTACCAATCCCCCGCATACGCCACATCAAACGGCTGGACATGTTCCTTGTGCCAGGCATAGCGCAGCTCGTTGATCTGCCGAATATGCAAATAGTCGTGGGCCAACCACGCGGCCAAAAAATCGCCGGCACGCATCTCGCCGCCCCACGGTGCCGGCCGCGCAATCGTCCAGTCGGCGTCCTGCAAACTCTCCAGCCACAACAGCGAAGTCTGCCGCTCCTGCGACCAGGCATCCAAAGATTCCAACCAATCGCGTTCGTTGTAGTTGCGCGACGTCACCCATCCGGCTGGATCAATCGGCGGGAATGGCTCATCTGGGTCATTCAACATGTAATTGACGCGTCGCCGAAAATCTTCGCGCTCTTCATCGTAGAGATGGCACACCACCTCCAGCAGCGACCACGCTTCGGGCACCGGCCGCCAGCGCGCCTGCACAGTCGTCACCTCCTGCAACAATGCCGGAATCGCCGCGGCATTGGCCGTCAGCCCGTTCAAAATGCTTTGCAATTCCATCACACACTCCCACCCCTTCAAGACTCAAGACTCAAGAGTCTAGAATCAAAGTCCACCTCGCGCATCCACAAACGCCATCGCCTCGGCCAGCGTCGGCATGAAGTTGGCGCAGCCTTGCTTGGTGGCCAGAATCGCGCCACAGGCATTGGCCAGCCGCGCGCTCTTGTGCCAACCCCAGCCGTTCACGTGGCCATACAGGAAGCCGGCCGCGTAGGCATCACCGGCCCCCAATGTGTTCAACACCTCAACGGGAAATGCGGCTGCATCAATCGTCGAGCCGTCGCTCAGATAGACCCGCGAGCCATCCAGGCCGCGCTTGCGCACCACCGCTTTCGGCCCCAGCTGCATCACCGCGCGAATCGAGGCCTCGGCATCGCCCTGCACCCGCGCATCACTCATCTGCGAATGCGTCAGGGTCATCTGCTCGTTTTGCACCAGCATCGCGGCATTCAACTCATCATCCGTGGCAATCACAATATCCACGTCTTTTAACACGGCGCGAATGGCGACACCAAAGGCGCGCACGTCATGCCACTGGTCAGGACGAAAGTCAACGTCCAACACCACCTCTGCCCCAGCATTCCGGGCAATTCCTGCCGCCATCATCGTCGCGCTACGGCACGGATCTTGATACAAATTCGTGCCGGCGAATTGAAATATTTTTGTGTCACGAATCGGCGCGCGCCACACGTCGTCAATCGTCATTTGCATATCGGCGCAGTGCTCGCGGTAATACACCAGTGGAAATTTATTTGGTGGCTCGATGCCCAGCAGCACCGCGCTGCTGCGATAACCCGGCTTGCGCGGGATAAACTCGGTCGCGACGCCTTCCTTGTTGAGAAAGTTCAGGATGAAGTCGCCCACCAGATCATCGCCCACGGCCGTCAGCAAGGCGCTGTTGAGCCCCAGCCGTTTTACGCCGACACTGATGTTGGTGGGTGAGCCGCCAACAAAAGCCGCGAAGCGCGTAATGTCGACAAACGGCGCGCCAATGTCGTCGCTATATAAATCGATGGAGGAGCGGCCCATGTGGAGGGTGTCGTAAGGCATTGGAGTAGGTGGTTGGTGACGGGTTGCTAGTGGCTGGCAGTTAGCGGCTAGCACCCAACCGCCAGCAGCCAGCCGCTAATAAAGTGGCACCCTCGGATCCAGTCCCGTGTAGCTCTGGCGCACCCAGGCGTAGCGCGGGTCTTCATAGTTGGCCAGACTTTGAGCACTGCCGGCCAGCACATTCAGGTAATAGGTGGTGTAGCCGGGCGGGCTGGCGACGGGGTGATAGCCCTCGGGAATGAGCACGGCGTCGTTGGTGTTCGCCACGATCACGGCGTCAATCGGCTGGCCGGCCTGATGCATCGGCGAGGCCGCATCGGTATACACGCGCTGGTAAGCAAAGCCATCCGGCTTGTCAATCTTGTAGAAATAGACTTCTTCGAGATCGGCCTCGATGACATTGCCACTTGCATCGGCCCGATGCACATCATGCTTGTGCGGCGGATAGCTGCTCCAGTTGCCGCTGGGCGTATACACCTCCACGATCACCAAGCGTTGGCAATCGAAGCCGGGGGGAATGATGCTGTTGATCTGGCGCGTGGCGTTGTCGCCGCCGCGAATCTCGATGGCTACATCCTGCGGCGCAATTAATCTAGCCGGATGATCTTCCTCCGTCGCGCACCAGGCCAGCACAAACTCGGCATCGCTGTGTGCGGTGATCTTGCAGGTGGTGCGCCGCGGCACATACACCGCGCTCGGCAATCCCTCAAATACGCTGCCGCGCTGGCCCACCCCATGCCACGTGCCAGCCGAGGATTCCACATCGACTGTGCCCGACAGCACCACAATTGCCAGCTCATTTTCGCCGGTATCGTGGGCATGCGTTTGGCCTTGCGCGAGACGCCGCGCTTCAAAGTGGATGTAATCCCAACCCGCCAGTTCCGGCGTTACCTTCACTATCAAGCCAGCTCCAGCTTCTGTTTCCGCGCCGGCCCCCGAACGAACTACAAGGTTTGTCGCATCGTATTGCATCACATGGCCGAATGTATCAGAGATTTGAGTTTTGACTCAAGACTCTCGCCCTACTCCACCGTCACGCTCTTGGCCAGATTGCGCGGCTGATCCACATCGCAGCCACGGCGCACCGCAAACTCATAGGCTAGCCGCTGCATGGGAATCGCCGTGATCACCGGCGTCAACAGCTCCGGCACCTCCGGCACCCAGATCACATGGTCGGCCTTGCGGGTGATGGCCGTGTCGCCCTCGGTGGCTACCACAATCACAATGCCGCCGCGCGCCTTCACCTGCTCAATCTGGCTGACCATCTTCTCGTAGACGGTATCGTGGCCGCTGCTGCGCGTGGCAATGCACACCACCGGCATCCGCTCATCAATCAGCGCAATCGGCCCATGCTTCATCTCTCCAGCCGGGTAGCCCTCGGCATGGATATAACTAATCTCCTTCAACTTCAGCGCGCCCTCCAATGCCACCGGATAGTTAATCCCCCGCCCCAAAAACAAGAAATGCTCGCGGTCGTGATACAGGCCGGCCAGTTCCTCATAAATCGAATTCGGCTCCAACACCTGCCCCACCCAATGCGGCAGATGCGCCAGTTGCTTCGCCGCCTCGAACGGGTCGGGGGAAGGCGGCTGGCGGTCGGCAGCTAGCCGCTGATCGCCAGATGCCAGCTGCCTCTGCCCCAACACACACGCCAGCAAATACTGATCCACAATCGAGGCCGTAAAGGTCTTGGTGCTGCACACGCCGATCTCCGGCCCGGTGCGCATGGGAATAAACCCATCGGCCATGCGCTCGGCCTGCGACCCAATCGCGTTAATAATCGCCCACACGGTTGCGCCGTGCTCGCGGCCGCTGTTCATGGCCGCCAGTGTGTCAGCGGTCTCGCCAGATTGGGTAATGCCCAGCATGGCCATGCCCGGCTGAATCATGGGATCGCGATAGCGAAACTCCGAGCCGTAGTCCGTCTCCACCGACACGCGGGCCAGCCGCTCGATCATGAACTTGCCGACCATGCCCGAATGCAGCGAGGTGCCGCAGGCCACGGTGTAGATGCGGCTGGGAATCTCCTTGATGGCCAACTCACCCAGCTCCACTTCGCCCGTCTCAAAATTCACCCGGCCGCGAATCGTGTCCGTGATCGCGCGGCCCTGCTCAAACATTTCCTTCTGCATGAAGTGGCGATACTCGCCCTTCTCGGCGCTGATGGGGTCCCAGGCAATGCTGTGCACGGTCTTGTGAATCGAGCCACCGCCGAGCGTGCGAATCAGAGTGCCACCGGCCGTCACCACGGCCACATCGCGATCATCCAAAAACATCACCCGGCGGGTGTGCTCCAGAATGCCTGGCACATCCGAGGCCACAAACCCCTCGCCGTCGCCCAGTCCAATCACCACACCGCCGGCGTTGCCGATGCGCGCGGCAATCAGCTTGTCCGGCTCGCGCGCCGACACCACCACAATCGCCTGCGAGCCGCGCAGTTGGGCAAAGGCATGGTGCGCGGCCGCCTCCAAATCCAGGCCCTGCTTGAGGTAACGGGCCAGCAAATGCACGATCACCTCGGTGTCGGTCTCGGAGCGAAACTCCACGCCCTCGGCCATCAAACCGTGTTTGAGCTCGATGAAATTCTCGACGATGCCGTTGTGCACCACGGCCACGTCGCCGTCCATGCTGATGTGGGGATGCGCGTTCTCCTCAGTCACGCCGCCGTGGGTGGCCCAGCGGGTGTGGCCGACGCCGAGTTGGAATTGACCAGCCGCCAGCCGCCAGATGCCAGCCGCCATCTGGCTCTGCAACAGGCGTAGTTCAAGATTAGCCAGTTTGCCGGTGGCACGTTCGATGCATATCTCTGGCCCATCCGCGCCCTGCTGTAATAACGCTATACCGGCCGAGTCATACCCGCGATACTCTAGTTTGCGCAAGCCGCCTACAATGATCGGCGCTGCCTCGCGCCCGCCCACATACCCCACAATTCCACACATATTTCCCCTCCCTTATGCACTCATATTTTTGGCTCTCCCGACTTTAGCGGGAAAGGGGAACCTAAAGGGCGAAATGATCTCGACACGGTTCCCTTCGGCTTTGACGCCGAAAAACCCCACCCCCAGCCCCTCCCCGCAGCGGGGAGGGGAGCACATCCCCCTCCCTTTCA
>JBBQST010000005.1:0-31980 GCA_038213625.1 Thermoflexales bacterium | reverse complement strand
TGGAGCTGAAACAGCCGCGGCCCCAGTGTCAGCCAGCTCAGCACCAGCAGCGCCGGCACGGCCAACCCCATGCGAAAGAACGCGACTGAGATGGCATTGGTGGCCGAGTTGTTGTAGACCGCTTGAGCGATGGCACCGCCGGTGCCCCAGCACACGGCCCCCAACATGATCTTGAGCAGACCCGACGAGAGTGGCCGGGCGTGTGGCGTTTGTGTATGAGCAGACATGGTTGTTTGCAGAATTAAATTTAAAAAGATGGATTTGAGGCCGTTGTCCGTACGTGACGAGTGGCCGTGCAAACAAACCAGCACTGATTTAACAAAACCGCGAGGAGTGGGTTGCCCAGCCGAATTAGCGGGCAGCCGGAGGCGGCAGGGTGTAGAACCGGAAGTGCGACATGAGGCCGCTAATATAACCGAAATGGGATGGCCGGCAATCTAGGTGGGAATATGACGCTGAAGTCATCGTGGACGTAGACGATACGTAGACGTAGACGTTCACGTAATCGTCTACGTCCACGATTACGACTCGCCACACAAATATTTATTCAAAGGTCTGTTTCAACAGATGCAAATAACCCCCCGGCTGTTCCAAATGAATGATGTGGCCGGCACCCGCAATCACGTGCAGTTCTGCCTGTGGAATGTGTGCCGCCATCTCCCGGTTGATGTGGACAAACTTGGTATCGAGCTCACCGGCCAGCAACGTCACCGGCATGGCTAACTCGCCCAGCCGATCCCACAACGAGGGTTGTGCGCCGGTGCCCATGCCGCGCAGACTGTTCGCCAACCCGATGGGGTTATTGCGCAGGCGCTGTGCATGCAGTGCCTGCCGGGCAGATTCTGGCAAACGGCGCTGGCTGGCAAACAGCGGCAGCGCCTGCCAATAACTCACAAAGGATTCAATGCCGTCCCGCTCAATTTGCGCGGCCAGTGCCTCATCCGATTTCACGCGCGCCTCTCGTTCGGCCGCGGTTGCCAATCCCGGCGATGCGCTTTCCAGAATGAGATGGCGCACCAGTTTGGGATATGTGAGCGCGATATGCAACGCCAGCCGGCCACCCATCGAATAGCCCACCAGCACCACCGGCGTGTGGGGAGATATGGCCTCAATCAGCGCAGCGATATCCTGCGAGGCGTGTTCCATCGCGTAATGCGCGGCATCACTCGGCGACGCCGTAAATCCATGCCCCAGCAAGTCGGGCATGACAGCGCGGGTGTTCACATGTTGCGCAATCGGCAGCCAGTTGTCGCCGCTGCCGGTAAAGCCGTGCAACATCACGACTGTCGGCGCACCTTTACCCACTTCGTGATACTGGTATTGGAGTTGACGCAATTGAATCGTTGGCATTCAAACATCACAAGCTCACGCCATTTGCGTTTGCACTACGGCGCGGGCCACCTTGCCGTTGGCCGTCATCGGCAGCACATCCACAAATTTGAACACACGCGGCACCTTGTAGCCGGCCAGCCGTTCGCGGCAAAACGCCAGCAGCACTTCATCCGTCAACGCATAACCCCGCCGCAGCACAATCATGGCCGCCACCCGCTGACCCCAGACAGCATCGGCCAGACCCACCACACACACATCCGCCACCGCTGCGTGCTGACGAATTGCGACCTCGACCTCGGCCGGATACACATTCTCGCCACCGCTCACGATCAAATCCGAGCGGCGCTGCACCACCCACAGCTCGCCGTCGTCATCGAGATAGCCCATGTCGCCAGTGCGCAACTTGCCGTTTTGGATGACCTGGGCGGTCGCGGTTGCATCATCGAAATAGCCTGCCATCACCGTCGGCCCGGTCACGCAAATCTCGCCGATGGTGTTGGCCGGCACAGTCTCACCCATTTCGTTGGCGATGCAAACTTGCGTAAAAAGCAGTGGCGTTCCAACGCTGCCATATTTGGGGTTGATGGGATTCGGCATGCGCGTTGCAACTTGCGATGTCGCCTCAGTCAGGCCATACGTCATTGCCACCGGCACCTTGCGCTGTTGGCTCTCGATCAACAGGGCCTCGCTGGCCGCGGCTCCACCCAGCAGCACCGCTCGCAAATGCGCCGGCACGCCCTCGCGCACTTTATAGAGCCGATGCAACATGGTCGGCACCAACGACACCAACGTGATCTCATCCTGATCCAGCGCATCGCTCACCGCCGTCACCTCAAACTTGCCGTGCACCACCACACACACGCCGTGCAAGCACGCCCGCAACACCATCACCAGCCCACCGATGTGGAACAGCGGCAAACACATCAGCCATCGGTCGGTGGGCAGGCTGCCCAGCCGCGCTGCCGAGCCCACTGCGTTGTAAAAGATATTCTGGCGCGAGATCATGGCGGCCTTGGGCTTGCCACTGGTGCCCGAGGTGAACAAAATGGCCATCGGCGGTTCATCCTGCCACTGCGGCGTTTGAATTGGGGTGGGGTGGTGGTGGCCGATGTCGCCGCGCCACAGCATGTGCGGCGTTAGACACATGCGGCCTTCTGCAGCGATGGCCTGTATCACCGTCGTGTCGTCCCCAATCACCCAGCGGCATTGCAGCCGGCTCAACTGCCAGTCCAACTCCTGTGCCGTCAGCCGCGTATTCAGCGGCACAAACACCAACCCCAGCCGCACACAGGCGTAGGCAATGCAAATGTGATCCAGCGTATTGGGCAGGGCCGTAGCCACCCTCTCACCCGGCGCCATCCCCATTGCCACACATTGCGCGCACAGTGCCGAGACCCGCTGATGAAGTTTGGCGTAGCGCCAACCCTCGCCGGCCACCACCAGCGCGAGTTGGTTTGGGATGGCCGCGGCCTGAGCCGAGAGCCAGTCGGCCCCCATCCAGTCCATCACGGCCGCCATGGATATTTCTTGAAGTTGGGCTTGCGCTTTTCTTTGTAGGCATCACGGCCCTCATTGCCCTCTTCGGTCATGTAATACAGCATGGTCGCATCGCCGGCCAGCACTTGCAAACCCGTCTGGCCGTCGCAATCGGCGTTCATGGCCGCTTTCAAGAATCGAATCGCAATCGGGCTCTTCTCCAGAATTTCCTGCGCCCACTGCACGCCCTCGGCTTCCAATTCGTCTAATGGCACCACCTTGTTCACCAGCCCCATGTCGATGGCTTCCTGCGCGTTGTATTGGCGGCACAAAAACCAGATCTCGCGCGCCTTTTTCTGGCCCACGATTCGCGCCAGATAACTGCTGCCAAAGCCAGCATCAAAGCTGCCCACAATGGGGCCGGTTTGCCCAAACACGGCGTTGTCAGCGGCAATCGTCAGGTCGCAGATCACATGCAGCACATGGCCGCCGCCGATGGCATAGCCGGCCACCAGCGCGATCACGGGCTTGGGCATGGTGCGAATGATGCGCTGCAATTCCAGCACGTTCAGGCGCGCATGGCCGTCATCGCCAACATAGCCGGCATAGCCGCGCACCTTCTGGTCGCCGCCGGAGCAAAAGGCATATTTGCCATCTTTGGGCGAGGGGCCGTTGCCGGTCAGCAACACCACCCCAATCGTTTCATCCGCCCAAGCCTCGCGAAAAGCCTCGATCATCTGGTCGATGGTCTGCGGCCGAAACGCGTTGCGCACCTCAGGCCGATTGAATGCGATGCGCGCCATGCCGTCGGCTTTCTGATAGGTGATGTCCGAGTATTCCTTTGCCGTTTTCCAATTTGTCATATTCGTTTCAGTTTTTGCCATGTTTGATTTGCTCCAATAATCGCTGGCGACATGAGGTTTTCACCCCAAAGACTCAAAGGCCAAGAAGGGAAATGTTGCTTTCAGCTTTGCGAGCTTTGAGCCTTTGGGGTGAAAACCTTTGAAAGGCCTAAGTTAATGCTCAAAAGTAATAGCCACATTTCAAAACGTCAATTCGTTAAGTGAGTACACCGTCCAAGGGAAGTCATTGAGTAACCCCGTCATTCCCGCGCAGGCGGGAATCCAGACCTTCCAATTACGGTAACGTCGGAGTTACGCCTGGATTCTGCCCCGCAGCGGGGGCGCCTGCGCGGGAATGACGGCTTAAGCGATTTGCTTTGACCTATTTCGAGTTGGCATCGTTTTGAAAAGTGGCATTTACTTCTGGTCGATAACTTAGTGTTGAATGAACTCCAAAAATGCCTTGCGTTGCTTTAAGTCTTCCATGGAATTCGTCTGAATCTCGATGAGCTGGCCGCCGTCTGCAAAAGTTGGCGACACCAGCCCGGCCTGCAATTGCCGGCGCGTTTGAATGCGCGTGTGCCGCAGCCCATACAGTTGCGCAATATGGGCCATTTCCAGCCCCGGCGGCGTCAAAAAATACGGCTCGAACACCGATTCAATCTGCGCCACGGGCAGTCTTCTGAAGATGCCGCCGCCGTTGTTGTTGATCACGACGAACGTGGCATTGGCGATGCCATTGCGTCGCACGGCCAGCAAGCCGTTCATGTCGTGATACAGCGTCACATCGCCCATCAGCGCGATCATGGGTGTGTCTGGCTGCGCGGCCGCGATGCCCAGTGCCGTGGACACGTTGCCATCGATGCCGCTTGCGCCGCGGCTGCCCCATAGGCTGAGTGGTTTGACCGATATCACTCCAAACTGATCCACATGCCGCATGGCCAGGCTGTTGCCGACAAACACATTCGCATTTTCAGGGATGGCATTCAGCACTTGTGCAATGGCTTCGCCGTCAAATATGGGCATGTCTTTGGCTTCATACATCTGTAAAGTTTTTCGAGTCTGATCGCGCCACATCTGATCTCGTTGTAGCCACTCCGCGTGCCAGTCCAATTCCAACCGTGGCGCGCATTGCATCAAGGCATTGCACACGCTCACAACATCAGCCTGCAAAAGCCACGTCACGCGATGATCATCATCGGCCCACTGTCCGCCTGGCGCAATGTGAACTCGGTGTGCAATGTCAGCCTTCGACAACCAATCGCACAACGCCGCCGAGGTCGGCACATCGCCGAAGCGAATCACCACATCCGGCGCAATCACATTTTTGTCCAGCGCCAACATCGTGTCATAGGCGCTGATCGCGTTCGCATGACCAAAGCGCACGCCCGAGAGCGGATCGGCCAGCACCGGGTAGCCGATGTGGGCCGATAAGGCCAGCACGGCATCGGGGAATTCGTCACCTTCGCAGCGAGGGCCGCACACAATGACGCCGCGTGGGTGTGCCTCAACCAAATCGCGCAAGTCCTGTATTTGTGCCGGTGTGGGCAGTGTTGTGCCGCGCTCTATTCGTGTGGCTGGAGATAGCGACGGAGTGCGGTTTTTTTGCGCTTCAACCCAATCGGCATACTCCTGCGCTGTCGGCTCCAACGGCTTGCGAAAGGGTAGATTGAGATGCACCACGCCGGCACACGCACCGTTCGCAATGGCCATCGCTCGCGCGGCCGTGGTTTGCACATTGCGCAGCGCCAGGTCATTGGGCGTTGTCTCTGGCACCGCTAAATCAACCGCCCACAGCGCAAAATCGCCGTAGAGCTTCACCTGGTCAATGGTTTGGTTCGCGCCACTGTGCCGTAGCTCATGCGGCCGGTCGGCCGTCAGCACAATCAAAGGCACCCGCGACATGTGGGCCTCGACGATGGCGGGGAAGAAATTGGCCGCAGCGCTGCCGGATGTGCACACCAGCGCCACCGGCTTGCGCGTGCTCATCGCCAAGCCCAGCGCAAAGAACGCGGCGCTGCGCTCATCCAGATGCACATGCGTTTGAATGTCCGGATGCGCCGCAAATGCCAGTGTCAACGGCGTGCTACGCGAGCCTGGCGCAATGCACACATGCTGCAAGCCGCCCTGCGCCAGCGCTTCTACCAACGTGGTGGCGGCGAGAAAATTAGCGTTCATCTAGTTCTTGAGAGTTTGTCCAAGGAAAGTCTTTACGTTACAACGTCATTCCCGCGCAGGCGTCCCCGCTGCGGGGCGGAATCCAGAACTGCCAACTATGGGTACGTTGGAGTTACGCCTAGATTCCCGCCTGCGCGGGAATGACGGCCTAGGCAAATGGTCTCCATCAAGTCTTAGATTCGCCATTGGAACAGCTCCAACATTCGTTTTGGCAGACCTTTAATCTGTGGCCAGCGCCTCCAGCATCGGCTTGAATTTGAGGGCGGTCTCGTCCCACTCCTGCTGTGCGACTGAGGCTTGCACAATACCGGCTCCGGCATACAACCACGCTTCGGTGTCGTACGTCACGGCCGAGCGAATGGCCACCACAAACTCGCCGTCGATTTTTGCGTCCACCCAGCCAAATGGTGCGGCATACCAGCCACGCGGCACGGGCTCATAGTCGCGAATGAAGTCCATGGCCGCTTGTTGGGGCTGGCCGCCCAGGGCCGGGGTGGGGTGCAACTGCGCCGCGAGGGCAAACGCCGTGCTGCGCCGTTTCAAGGTCGCCTGTATCGGCGTGTGCAGGTGTTGGATATTGCTCAGCGGCATTACAACCGGTGTGTCGGTCGCGGACAACGACTGGGTGAGGGGGCCGAGGCGCGCGCGCAGGCTTTGCACCACGATGTCGTGCTCATAGCGATCCTTCTCGCTGCTCAACAAGGCTTGCCCCAATTGCGCATCTTCGCTGGCATCCTTGCCGCGCCGGATCGAGCCGGCCAGCGCCATGGTGCGCAGGTCTTTGCCATGCACGTTCACCAACAGCTCCGGCGTAGCCCCTAGAAACACATGGCCGGCCTGCGGCTCGAACACAAACCGGTAGCAATCGGGATAACGCCTATTGAGCCGGGCTAGCGCCACTTCGACGTTAAGGGCTGTATCGCTGCGCAGCTCACAGGCCCGGGCCAGCACCACCTTGGTCATGCGGCCGGCTTGCATGTAGGTGTGCGCCGTGTCAATCAAGCTCGCCCACTGCGCGGGCGAGATGAGGTGCCGGACCTCGGTGGCGACGCTGCTGTGCAACGCGTGGGCTGGATTGTCCACAGGTATGTCCACGAGTTTCGATGCCCGGCTCACCAGCCATTCATAGCGCGCATCGAGTGCGGTTTGCAGCGCCGGCAACAACTCGTCCACATCGTCGTCGCGACCTACCAACACATTCATCGTCAACCAGGCCGGTCTCGCGTCTGCTGCATCGGATGTGGGTTGCTCGACCAGTTGAAAATGCGGCAGCACGAACTGGGCCGGGTGAAACACAGACCAGGTGTAGTCGGGCAAAAAATCGTCGCGAAAGGCAAATCCGCCGAACAAACGCGGCGCGGCCTGTGCATCGCCGATCACCACCGCGTCTCGGAAAAGCTGGCGGGCCTGGCGCTCAATGTCCTTGTAGCGATTCCTGCCCCATGCCCGCAAATCTGCCGCACTGCCAAAGCCAGTGACCACCTGATTAGATTGCGGCGCGCGCCAATACACCCGCGCCTGCCCGTGCATGATGCGAAAGACGGCATCGGCGCAGAGCCCGATCACGGGCCGGCTTATGCTGATGAGGCGATTGGCGTTCATGGATGAGTCACAGGCCGGTTATAGCCGACGCTGCGCAGCAAGGCCGGCACCAGCGATGCCAGAATCTCATCCGGGGCCGGTTTGTTCGTCGTCACCCAGCTGATCATCAGCGCGTAAATCGCGCCCATCCACGCGACCGATATCACCTCGACATTGACCGGCTCAATTTGATGATGGTCAATCGCCTCCTGCAAATAGCGCCCAATGAGCCTGGCAAAGCGATCATTCACGGCCGTGCGCGCCTCTTCAAACGACGCCCCCAAACCCACCGCCTGCACCAGCAAGACCTTGGCGTAGCGGCGATATTTGCCGAAGGTGACCAGACAGGTTTGCAGGGCAATCTCCACCCGCTCGATGCCCTGCGGTGCCGTCTCAATCGCCTCAACAACACGGCGTTCCAACAGGTTGGCAAACTGGTCCACCAGGGCTAGAAAAAGTTTCTCCTTGCTGGGGAAGTGAAAGTAGATCGCGCCTTTCGAGGTGCCGGATTCCACGGCAATCTCGTCCACCTTGGTGTCGTGGTAGCCTTTCTGCGAAAATGTTTCGAGGGCGGCGTCCATGATTTTGCCGCGGGTGGCATGGGGCTCCAGCCCCGCCATCATTTGCTGCTCGTCTTTTTTGAGCGACCTTAAATTGAGTTTCATCACGTCTCCAGCAGAAAACCGACCAGTCGGTCTGATCGTTCATTCTTCACGAAATTATGAGTATCTGGTTAAACCCAAATTTGTCACTGGCCGAGCTAAATGCGCTGAATTCCAACACGCTGGCCGGGCACATCGGCATCACGTTTGTGGAAATCGGTGAGGACTTCCTACGCGCGACGATGCCTGTGGATGCGCGCACGCGGCAGCCGTTTGGCCTGTTGCACGGCGGCGCATCGGTGGCACTGGCCGAGACGCTGGGGAGTGTGGCCGCCAATTGCTGCGTCGACTCAACCCGCAAAGCCTGTGTCGGGTTGGAGATTAACGCCAACCACATACGCGGCGTGCGCGAGGGTGTCGTCACGGCGACCGCACGACCGCTTCATCTTGGCGGCAGCACTCAGGTCTGGGAAATTCGCATTACCGACTCAAAAGAGCGGCTGGTGTGTGTGTCGCGGTTGACGATGGCGATTATTAATCGATAGCGCCGGCTTCGCAGGATCGTAGAATGCGCACATGCGAACCTTCGATTTGTTGACACCGGCTGCGGCCATGGAGGCCTTGAACGCGGCCTTGAGTGCGGCCCAACACCCCATCCCCATCGAAACGATTCCCAGCGCCGAGGCCTACCAGCGCGTGCTGGCCCGAGCGGTGGTGTCGCCGACGCCGTTGCCGGAATTTCGGCGCAGCACGGTGGATGGCTTTGCCGTGCAGGCGGCATCTGTGCCAGGCGCGCTGCATCTGGTCGGCGAGGTGATGATGGGCGAGATCAGCACCTTGCGGGTGGGGGTGGGCGAAGCGGCCCAGGTGCACACGGGCGGGCATGTGCCAGAAGGTGCCGATGCCGTGGTGATGGTGGAGCAGGTGACAACGGATAGCGCGGCGCAAATTCAAACGACAGCTCGGCTGAGCATGGGTGATAACGTGATTCGCGCCGGCGAGGATGTGCAGGCTGGCGACGAAGTGGTGCGCGTCGGCACTCGGCTGCGCGAGCAGGAATTAGGCGGCATCATGGCCCTGGGCATTCGCCAGATCGAGGTGTATCGCCAGCCGCGTGTCGCCATCATCGCCAGTGGCGACGAGCTGGTGCCGGCAACGAGTGATGTGCTGCCCGGCCAGATTCGCAACATCAATGCGCCAATGATGGAGGCGCTGGTGCGGCGCTGCGGGGGCGTGCCAGTGGATTTTGGCATTTTGCCCGACCGGCGAGACGCGTTTGAAGTGGCTGCGAAGAAAGCGATTGACACCTGCGATGTGGTGGTGTTTATGGCCGGCAGCAGCGTAGGCGAGCGCGACTTTGTGCCGGAGGTGGTGAATGGCATGGGGCAACCGGGCATTCTGGTACACGGCATTCAATTCCGGCCAGGCAAGCCCACACTCTTTGCGGTGTGCGATGGCGGGCAACCCGGAGTTGGCAAGCCTGTATTTGGACTCCCCGGCAATCCCATCAGCGCGCTGGTGACAGCGACGCTGTTTGTGCAGCCGACCCTGTGGCGGGTGCAAGGTGCGGTTGCGCCACTGCCCAACGTTGTGGCGGCCACGCTGACCGAAGCTGTGAAGTCGCCCAAAGACCTGGAGCACTGGGTGCCGGTGGCCATCGCCCAGGACGGCGACACGTTTTCTGCAACCCCGATTTCCACCAAGAGCAACTTGATTTTTGGACTGGTGCGCGCCGATGGATTGATGTGCGTGCCGATCGGCACCGATAAATTGGCAGCCGGTGCGCCGGTGCGCGTAAGGCTGTTTGCGTGAGATGCTTTCGCTATGATTCAGCCGTCGGCCAGCCTTCAGCCGTGTTCAATAACGTTGGTTTCACCTTTGCGAAGAGGGTTCGGCTGAATCAGGCGGCGGCTGATTTCAGACAGAAAACGGCTTGATGGCGCTGATTGTGGAATCTGCGGCTCTACGAGTGAAGACGTGCTGGCGGTGCCGTTAGATTGACCAGCCCAGATGTTGCACTACTTCCTCGAATAACTTTTGAGTTTGTGGATAAGTGATCAGCGCGCGCGTTTCGGCCACTGTGGCCCAGCGATAATCGCGCACCTCGCTCTCCTGTGGATGCACATTGGGGTCGCGCACATAGCCGATCCAATAACGCACCGTCTTCTCGCGCCAGCTCCCCTTGCGGCTTATGCGATAGCGCTCCTCAAAAACAGGCGAGGTGATGATGAGCACGTCTTCGATTCCTGTCTCCTCAAGTAGTTCACGGCGCGCTGTTTGCAGTTCGGTTTCACCCAGCTCGGCATGACCCTTTGGAAAGGCCCAATGGCCGGCGTTGTGCTGAATGAGCAGGATCCAAACCTCATTGTCTTTCTTGAAAATGGGGACAACGCCAAACGATTGTTCGATAGCATTGGCAACTGGCTTTGATGGTTGAGTCGGTTGCATGGGCATGAATATGGGTATGATAATCGCTCGTTTAACGCTCTGTTAATATCCGTTTCATGTCTTCGTTCCCGGCCTCCTCTGCCTCCGATTTGCCGCCTGATCCTGATGCGCCACTTCCCACCGGCTTACGTGGCTATGTAGCACTCCTCCAGCGCAACCCCAATGCGCGCAAAGTATGGATTTCGCAAGTGGTGTCCCAGTTGGGCAACTGGTTTAACACGGTTGCGTTGCTGGGCCTGTTGGTGGAGCTGACCAACAACCCTGCTGCGGGGAACTGGATCAGCGTGGCGCAAATTATTCCGGTGGCCGTGGTCGGCTTGTTCATCAGTGGGTTGGTGGCAGATCGCTTCGACCGCCGGCGCATCATGATCGTGGCCGATCTGGCGCGGGCCGTGATCGCGCTCAGCTTCCTGTTGATTCGCACGCCAGAGACAGCCTGGATTGCCTATGCCGGCACTGTGGCCTTGGCCATCGGCACCTCGTTCTATCAGCCGGCTGCCTCAGCGGCGCTGCCCAATATTGTCACGCCGCGTCAGTTGCCCGTGGCCGTCATGTTGGGCCAGACTACATTTGCGACCATGCTGTTTGTCGGTGCATTTGTGGGTGGTGCCATCACAACCTTGTTGGGCCGTGATGTGGCGTTTGTGTTGAATGCGCTCTCGTTTCTGGCCTCGGCTGTATTGGTGTGGAGAACGCGGGTGAACTTTAACGCTAAGGAGAGCCGCCAGGTCTTGAGCGGCGTAAGCACCCTGCGCGTCCTGACTGAAGGGTTTCGCTACCTGCGCGACAACGCTCTGGTGCGGACGTATGTGCTGGCCAAGCCGGCGGCGGCGTGGGCGCTGGGTGGTTTTGGCCTGTTCGGCACCTATTCCATCGCGATCTATGGCACGGGCGATTGGGGTACTTCACTGTTGTATGCCGGTCGGGGCATCGGCGCGTTTATCTCGCCGTTGCTGATTAGTGGTCTGTTTTCGTTTCAGGACACCCGGCCGCTCAATCGCTTCATTCGCATTGGCATGTTGCTGGTGGTGCTAGGCTACGGCGCGTTTGCATTTACAACCTCGCCGATCGCGGGCATGTTGTGCGCCGGAATCGCCCACTTCGGCAATGCCTGGGCCATGACCTTGAGTGGCATGATTGTGCAGTCCAAGACACCCGACTATGTGCGCGGCCGGGTGCTGGCGTTGGATAGCGTGGGTTGGTCGCTGACCTCGGCATTATCCAACGTGGTGGTGGGCTTTCTGGCCATTCGCTTTTCGCCACAGGTGGGCGTGTTGACGGCCGTGGGACTCACCGCCGTGTGCGTGCTGGCCTGGATGGTGGCCGCGCGCAAAGTGACCATGCAGCCCGATCTGCAACCAAAAAATGCCGGGTAGGGGCGCACGGCTGCATACTCTTGTTATAAAAGGCGGCCTACATCATGAACCACATTCTGCAAGCGGACTGTTTGACGGCGTTGCAATCGATTTCCGATGCAACCGTGGATCTGGTCTATCTCGATCCACCGTTTAACACGAATATCAAACGGCAGACCCCCCACGCCCACTATGCTGATGCGTTTGGCACGCCGCAAGCCTATATCGCTTACATGCGGCCGCGTGTCGACCACTTGCGACGTGTCCTGATGCCTCACGGCTCGCTGTTCTTCCACTGCGACTGGCGCACCAGCCATCATGTCCGGGTCATGCTCGATGAGGTGTTTGAAACCGAAAAATCGAACGGCTGTTTCGTCAACGAGATCATCTGGCATTACGGCCTCGGGGCCAGCAAGGCCCGCCGGCAACTGCTCACCAAGCACGATGTCATCTTCTGGTATGCCAAAGGGCCGGACTACGTGTTCAACCTGATTCGCGATGAGCCGACCACGGCCATGCTCAACAAATACCGGCACTACGATGAACAGGGGCAGCGCTACATGATGAGCTACGGCCGGCGCTATACCCTGAAGGGCGGCAAACCGCTCGATGACGTGTGGGACATTCCCGCCATCGCGCCCACCAGCGGCGAGCGGGCCGGTTATCCCACGCAGAAGCCTTTGACCTTGCTGCGCCGCATTATTCAATTGGCCAGCAATGACAGCCAGACCGTGCTCGACCCCTTCTGCGGCAGCGGCACCACCTTGGTGGCCGCACACCAACTCGGCCGCAACTGGATCGGCATCGATGCCAACCCCCAGGCCGTGGAGATTGCCCGGCAACGTTTAGCGCCGCCACTCTCACCACCATCGGTATCAGCATAAGCTCAGTTACCGCCAATCGACTTGGGTTTGTTTAATGGCGAAAGGTCTTCGCCGTCGGGGCGCGGGTTGTGCGTCCAATGGCCGGATGGATCGGCACCACGGCAGATAATGGCCTGTCGCGCCCACATCGGGTTCAACGCACGTACGTCGGTGGGGCAATACCGCACGGTCAGCCCGCAGCGTCGCCGGTCGGATGGATTGGGCGTGGAGCCGTGGGCCAACATGTCGGCATGCAGCGATATTTCGCCGGCCTTCAATGCATCCACCACCGGCGCACCCAACCGCTCGATGTCGACGATCTCCTGACTGAGCACGGCCGATTGGTCAGTTTCCTTCCAACGCAGATGGCCGAGGCGATGGGTGCCGGGGATGAATTGCATGGCCGCGTTCTCGACATCGGCATCATCAATGGCCAGCCACACGGTCACGGTGCGTGCTGGCGTTAGCGGCCAGTATGAGGCGTCCTGATGCCACGGCACCGACTTGGGATCGCGCGGCATTTTGCAAAAGAAGTGGCTGCCCCAGGCTAGAAAATTGGGGCCGAGCAAATCTTCGACGGAATCCAGGATCACAGGGTTCGTCACAATGTCCCACAGACCCTGGCAACGCACGTGGTAGCCGTTGATGGCATAGGAATCGCGGCCATCCTTCATCTTGAACATCGCGTCCAGCATCGCGTCAAAGTAGTTTCGATTGCCTATCACCTCGGCGTCGTTGTAGATGGGCAGCGGCATGATGTAGCCGCGTTGGTTGTAGCCGGCGATCTGGTCTTGCGTCAGACGTTTGGGCGCGGGGTTCTCAACAGGCGCGAAAGAGAGATTGCGTTCTTCCATGGCTGTAGTTTTATGCAATCGGTGCAAATGCCGCAAGTCTGATGGGGCAGAAATAGAGCCCTTGTAGAAGATCGTGCCCGTTTGACGTGCACGTGCACGAAATCTGGAGCGCGACAGTTGACAAAGCTGGCCACGCGTGCCATACGTGGCAACCACTATGTCTAACCTGATTCGCCTCGGTGTCGTCGGTGCCGGCGCCATCGCCCAGCGTGGCATTCTGCCGCACCTCAGCCAGCCCGACGTGCAAGACCGTGTGCGCCTACAAGCGGTGTGCGACCCTGTGGCGGGCCGGGCCGACGCGGCCGCAGCCAAATTCGGCGTTGCGCGCGCCTTTCTCAGCCTGGAGGACCTACTGGCCCATGGTGATGTGGATGCCGTATCCATCGCCTCGCCCATCGGCTTGCATTACCAGCAGGGTAAGCTGGCGCTGGAGGCCGGCAAGCACATCCACTTCAACAAGACCATGACCACGACGGTGGCCGAGGCCGATGACCTGATTGCCACCGCCCACGCCCAAGGCCTCAAGATTGTGGCCTCGCCGGGCGAAGTGTTGCGGCCGCATGTGCAACAGATTCGCAAGCTGATTCAGGACGGCGCGATCGGCGATGTGTGCTGGGCAATCAGCGGCGCAGCATTTGGCACCTATCACGAAGAAGAAAGCATGCGCACGGGTAACGATGTATTGTCCAACGTAGACCCGTCGTGGTATTTCCGCAAGCCCGGCGGCGGGCCGCTCTATGACATGGCGGTATATTGCCTGCACGGCATCACCTCGATTCTGGGGCCGGCCCAGCGAGTGACGGCACTGTCAGGCACGCGAGTGAAAGCGCGCGAGTTTCGCGGCAAGCCGGTGCCGGTGGATGCCGACGACAACACGCTCATGCTGCTCGATTTTGGCAACAATTTATTCGTCATGGTCTACGGCACGCCCGCTGGCAAAATCACGGAGTGGTTTGCCGGCAACTACTACGGCACCACCGGCGCCATCATCGGCTTCAAACTCAACGGCGAACCGTTCGACTTCCCAGGCAAGGCGCTGGCCGATGAAATTGGTGGGGTGGGTGGTCACCAGGGCATCCTGCCGCATGTCACGGGCGCCCATCGCAACATCGACGAGGCCCACGTTTTCGAGGACATCATGCAACTGGTCGACTGGATTCGCGAAGACAAGCCCACGCCCGTGACCGCCGAACATGCCCGCCACGTCGTCGACATCATCGAGTCGGCCTACCGCTCTGCCGAGACCGGCCAGGTGCAGATGTTGCGCACGGAGTTTTAGGGGAGGGGAAGTAGCCAGTCATCAGTAGCCAGTCTTCAGACACAGAATCGAGCTCAATTGCAGCTCATCTCGCTACTGACTACTGACGACTGGCTACTCCGATACTTCTTCCCTCATTGACAGACCAGCGGCGAGGCGGTGAGCTGACCCTGCTCCACGGCGTAGCAGGTGCAGGAACCGCCGCTGGTGTCGATGCCGAGGTTGGGCCGCCAGTGCAGGAAGATGAGCGATGTGCGCGCGCATTGCGCGTTGTTGGGGCCGGCTTCGGCGCGGGTGGTTTGGATGCCGATGCCGGTCGGCCCGCGCCGCTCGCGCTGCATCCACACATGCGTCTCGCGAAAGAGGTCGCCCTCGTTCAGGGTGATGCCTTCGGGGCGAATGCCGAGATAGAACACGAACCCGAATACAAACGGTGCGCCGAGCGCGATCACCGTGATCAATGCAATGCCCAATCGTTCCAACCACAACCGTCTATTGCCAGTCTTGGCCATGTTTTTACCTTGAGTTGTTAGTTATTAGTCGTTAGTGCTTAGTTTTTAGGGGTCAGTTCTGGCTGCCGGTTAAACGAACCAGCAACCAGGCACCAGCAACCGCTCTTATCCCACTTAAAGAGGGGAAGTATAATCATGCGGCTTTTTGGGGATGTGTCGTAATTGGCAGCCGAGCATGACTTAGGATCATGTGCCGCAAGGCGTGTGGGTTCGAGTCCCACCATCCCCACACGATGGGAGTAATTCGTTGTTAGTTCTTAGTGGTTAGTCAAGAGACTCTGTTTTTTGACGCTTAACTAAAGACTAATTACTAACAACTAATCACTAACAACTAACAACTAAACCAAAGCGAAACCTTTACGATGAATCTGCAAGTTGAACCGCTCGAAAACCATGAAGTCCGCATCACCATTACGGTAGATGACGATGCCGTCACGAAAGCTCGCCGTGCGGTGTTGCGCGATCTGAGCAAACAAGTCAAAATTCCGGGCTTCCGCCCCGGCCACGCACCCGAGAGCACGGTGATCAGCAGTGTGGGTGCCGATTATTTTGAATCGGAGCTGGCCAACAAAGTTGCCGGCGATGTGTATCCCAAAGCGCTGGATGAGGCCAAAATTGAGCCGTACGGCCCTGGGTCCATTGAGGATGTCAAGAAAGAGCCCTTCCAGTTGATCGTGAAGGTGCCGTTGGAGCCGTCGGTCGATCTCAAGGACTATGCCTCCATTCGCCTGCCGTTCCCCGAAATCGTGGTCACGGACGAGGAGATCGAGCAGCAGATTCAGGCCATCCGCGAGGACAACGCCATTGTCGCGAAAGTGGACCGGCCGGCCGAGCTAGGCGATCTGGTCGAGGGCAGCATTGCCGGCCACGACAAGGAAACCGGTGAGGATGTGTTCCAGAGCAACTCCAAGCGCGGCTTCGTGCTGGACGAGGAGCGCATGGGCATTCCGGGCCTGGCCGCGCTGATCGTGGGCATGAGCGCGGGCGATCATGAGCACAAAGAGCTGGTCTTCCCGTCCGACTTTGCCACCGAGGCGTTGCGCGACAAGAAGGTCGAAGTTCACCTTGAGGTCACCAAGGTCAGCAGCCGCGTGTTACCCGAGGCCGATGATTCGCTGGCCCAGACCGTCGGCTCGTTCGACACCCTGGCCGCCCTGCGCGATGACCTGCGCAAGCGCATTGTGGAGCACAAGACTCAACAGGCCAACCGCAACTATGCCAATCAGGCGCTGGACGCATTCGCTGCTGCGGCCGAAGTGAAGATGCCACCGGCCTTCCTGGCCGATCGTTTGAATGACTTGATGATCGATATCAAGCAGGACATTCGCGACGAAGAGGGCATTCCGTTTGATGAGTGGCTGAAGCTGCAAAACAAGACCGAAGACCAGTTCCGCGAGGATTACAAAGACACTGCCCGCCAGCGCGCCGTGCGTGGTTTGGTGATGCGTGAGTTGGCCACGGCCGAGCGCGTGCAGGTGACCGACAACGAGATGGCGGCCGAGGTGGAATACACCGTCCAGCGCTACGGCAACCGCGAGAAGGAAGTGCGCCGGCTGTTGCAGCAGGACGACACCCTCAGCACGGTTAAGAATAATCTGTTGTCCAACAAGGTGCTCTCGCGCATCGTGGCCATTGCCAAGGGTGAGGCGGACCAGCCGGCCCAGGCTGCCCCTGTCACCGAAACACCCGAAGTAGAAGCCTCTGCGGACGAAACGCCGACCGAACTGGGGTCCTAAGCCGGTTGGACTGGCGCGAAAACTCTAACTCCAAACTAATACAGCCCGGCTATAAAACCCGGCATGTAATGGGCTGTAAGAGTAAAAGTGTTGGCCGTAGCATGTGCATTGCAACACGCTGTGGCTAACACTTTTTTATAAGGGGAAACACGTGAATTCGTACTTTACGACGAGCCAGATAAGCCAGATCGAGGCAATCAATAAGCAAGCTCCGCAGAATATCGTCCCGATGGTGATCGAGCGCGATGGCCGGGGCGAGCGCGCGTATGACATCTATTCGCTTCTGCTAAAAGAGCGCATCATCTTCCTGGGTACGCCTATCAACGACCAGGTGGCGAACTTGATTGTGGCCCAACTGCTGTTCCTGGATCGTGAGGACTCCGAGAAAGAGATCAGCATCTTCATCAACTCGCCGGGCGGCTCGGTCTATCCGGGCATGGCGATCTACGACACGATGCAGATGATCAGCGCGCCAGTGGCGACTTATGCCGTGGGCTTCACGGCCAGCTTCGGCACGCTGGTGTTGCTGGCCGGCACCAAGGGCAAGCGCTATGCGCTCCCCAATGCCACCATCCACATGCACCAGCCTTTGGGCGGCGCGCAGGGTCAGGCCACCGAGATCGAAATTCAGGCCCGTGAAATCTTGCGCATCAAAGACATGCTCAACAACATCATGGCCAAGCACACCAACATGTCTTTGGAAGAAGTGGTGCGCTACACCGATCGCGACAACTACTTCACGGCCGAGCAGGCCAAGCAGTTGGGTGTCGTTGACGAGATCATTTCGATGAACGACAGCAAACTGAAGCTGCTCGGCGCATCGCGGCTGACCGCGTTGCCACAGGCAGACCCGCCGGCGGCGCTGGTTTCGGCCAACTCGCACTAATCGCATTTCGACTGGCAAGCGACTTAAAAGCACCTGAGGGTGTGCCACCTGGCATACCCCAGGTGCTTTTAGTTTTCCCTTAGCCAATTTTGAGATAATGACGCTGATCGCATTCATGCCTTTTGTTTGATTCAAGATTTCACATGCCTCGAACTACCAGCCCGCAAGCCGGGCGGCAACCCAATGTGTGCTCGTTCTGTGGCAAGGACGAGATGCATGTCAACCGGCTGATCTCTGGCCCGCGCGGCATCGCCATTTGCGATGAGTGTGTCAAAACCTGTCACAACATCATCGAGGGTGAGCGCCGGCTGGCCAACCAGCCGCGGGTCTTGCACAACACGGCCAAAATCATGCCGCCGCGCGCTATTTACAAGCAGTTGGATGACTATGTGGTCGGTCAGGATCAGGCCAAACGCGCGCTGGCCGTGGCTGTCTATAACCACTACAAACGCATCGAAAATAAAGCCCGACTGGATGATGTTGAGGTGGGCAAGAGCAATGTGTTGATGATTGGCCCTACCGGCAGCGGCAAGACCTTGCTGGCCCAGACCCTGGCCCGGCTGCTGGATGTGCCATTCTGCATCGCCGATGCCACGGCCCTGACCGAGGCCGGCTATGTGGGCGAGGACGTCGAATCTATATTGACCCGGCTGGTGCAGGCGGCCGATAACGATGTGTCGCGGGCCGAGCGTGGCATTGTCTACATCGACGAGATCGACAAGATTGCGCGCAAGAGCGGGGCCAACACCAGTATCAGCCGCGATGTCAGTGGCGAAGGGGTGCAACAGGCTCTGCTCAAGATCATCGAGGGCAACCGGGTATGGGTGCCGCCGCGCACTGGCCGCAAGCATCCCGAGGGCGATCTGCTGGAAATGGACACCACCGATGTGCTGTTTATCTGCGGCGGCACCTTCGATGGGATTCAGGACGCGGTTGCCGAGCGCCTGGGTCTGCGCCGCAAAATTGGGTTGAAGCCGGCTCAGGCCGCATCCAAAGCGGTCAATCTTGCGAAAGAGAGTCCCGGCGAGATCGTGCATGAAGACTTGATGCGGTTTGGCCTGATTCCCGAGCTGCTCGGCCGCCTGCCGGTGGCCATCTCGCTGGCCCCGCTCGATGAGCGCGCGCTGATGGATGTGCTGACCCGGCCGCGGAATGCCGTGGTGAAGCAATTTCAAAAGCTGCTCAGCCTCGACCATGTGGAGTTGGAATTTACGGATGACGGCCTGCGTGCGGCTGCCAACGAAGCCTTCAAGCAAGGCACCGGCGCGCGCGGTTTGCGCAGCATCATCGAGCGGGTGCTGGCGGATGTGATGTATGAGGTGCCGTCGCGGCGCGACATTGGCAAGGTGATCGTGGATGCCGCTGCCATTCGCGGCCAGACCGGCCCGCGCATTCTGGATGTGGGTGGTCGGCCGATTGGGCTGCAACCGTTTTTGCCGTTGGATAAAGCAGCATAGATCGGAGCCTGTCGCTTAAGCCGTCATTTCCGCGACTCCGTGGGAAATGACAATGATGTTGGAACGTAAAGACTTTCCCCTAGCAAATCCATGCTTAAACCCACTTGCCCTTCAATTCAATGAATCTTCGTTTGCCGGCCCGCACTACAAATGCACCTTCACCAAAGCCTTCAAAAACAGGGCGGACAGGATGGATGATCGCGGTGTGCATCGCGGTCGGCGTTGGCATTGGTGCGGCCAGCCTGCTGGTGAATCCACTGTTTCTCATTGCCGGCGTGTTGGTGCTGCCGCTGGCACTGTGGCTGGCGCGCAGTGTCGATCGCATGCTGCTGGCCCTTGTGGTGGTGATTGGGCTGCTGCCGCGCTTCGCGTCGCCGGTGCGGCTGGGTGGGTTTACGCCGACCTTTCTCGACCTTGCCCTGATCGGCTTTTTGATCGCCTGGTTTGCCACCCGTTCGCGAACACTGCCGCGCATTGCCATTGCCGTGCCGCTGGTGTGCCTGATCACCGTCGCCATCGCCACGTTTATTGTGGGTCTGCCCAACGGCGCACTCACGCCCCTGGTATTGCGGCGCTTTGCCGAGATGCTGCTCAGTTTGCTGACGGTGTGGGTGCTGGTGGCCGTGTGGCCGACCATCGGCGCTCAAAATAAATTCGTGCGTCTGATCGTCGTGGTCGGCGCGCTCTCGGCACTGGCTGGCATCTTTTTCTACGTCATTCCCGACAGCCTGGCCGCGACCTGGCTATCGGCGCTGCGCATCTTCGGCTACCCCGAAGGCCTGGGCGTGTTGCGCTATATCCGCGATGACCCGGCCCTGATGCAGCGCGCCACAGGGTTGTGGATCGATCCCAATGCATTTGGCGGATTTTTGCTCCTTTGCGGGGCGATAACCTTGCCGCAACTCTTTGCCGCCCGGCCTGTGTTGCCGCGGCCGTGGGTGTTCATCTGCATGGGGCTGATCGGGCTCACGCTGGTGTTGACCGTCTCGCGCGGCGCGATGTTGGGGTTGGGCCTGGCCGCGCTCATCATTGGTGGCCTCAGGTACCGCAAACTACTGGTAGTAGCGCTGCTTGTGGTGGTGCTGGCGCTGGTGTTGCCGCAAACCCGGGCGCTGGTCGCGCACTTCTCAGAGGGATTTGCCGGCCAGGATCTGGCCACGCAGATGCGCTTTGGCGAATACAAAGATGCCCTGCGTCTGATCGAACGCTACCCCCTGTTCGGCGTCGGCTTCATTGACGCACCCGATATCGATCTCTATATCGGCGTGTCGTCGATGTATTTGTTGGTGACGCAGCAAATGGGCTTGCTCGGCGCGGCGGCATTTTTAGGTGTGTTGATCGCGGTGTTTGTCAGCGCGGCGCGGGCCTGGCCGGTGGTGCGGCAGAATGAGGCATGGGCGCCGGTGTGGCTGGGGGCCCATGCGGCGTTGGTCGGGGCTTTATTCAGCGGCATTTTTGACCACTACTTTTTCAATATCGATTTTCACGTGTCGGTGATGCTGTTTTGGGCCGTGATTGCACTCACCCAGGCCAGCACGCTGCTCGCGACGAACTCGCTTGCGCCGCAATCCGAAAACGGCATTCCTTCGGCGAACCCTTCACGTTAGAATGCGGCCACTATGGAACTGAGCGTGAAGCCCCTCAAGCAGGTCGATGTCGTATCGGTAACCGGACGTGTGGACAGTTCCAATTCAGGTGAATTTGAAACTGCGCTCAAAGGTTTACTCGCCCGTGGCCGACACAAATTGGTGCTGGACTTCGAGCAATTGGACTATATTAGTAGCAGTGGGTTGCGTACCATGGTCACGGCCTTGAAAGGGGCGCGTAATAGTGGTGGCGATGTCGTCATCGTCAAGGCCAACGATAGAATTCGCGATACGCTGAGCCTGGTAGGATTTCAATCGCTGTTCGTTCAATACGACAACCTGCTGGATGCAGTCGATGCCTTTTAAGCGCGCTCAAGTCCAGAGTCTGACGCCCAGGTTTGATGTCAGATAGATATTCGATGAGCAAGATTCAACGCTTCACAGCTCCGGCGCGATTTGATCAACTTCAACATATCGCGGCTCTGGCCGTGGAAGCGGCCAAACAGGTGGGGTTTGATGCGACCCAGCAAGGCCGCATTGAACTGGCGATAGACGAAGCCTGCTCCAATATCATCGAGCACGCCTATGCAGGCGAGGCCGGCCAGATCTACATCGAGGTCGAAACCGAGCCCAATCACTATCTCAGAATTGTGCTGTCGGATACGGGCCGGATTTTTGCGCCGGACCAGATTCCCATCTATGTGCCCTGCACGCCCGCAACCGATGTGGCCAGTTTGAAAGTTGGCGGGCTTGGTCTACACTTGATGCGACAGACCATGGATGATGTATGTTTTGAATTTAATGTTCCTGGGCATCGCGGCGTGTTTAACCGCCTGACCATGATCAAACGTTTATGAGCTCAACACTTCAGATTACCAAAGAGGCGAATGACAAGGCGTCGATTGCGACGCTCAAGGTTGCTGGCCGTCTGGATGCCAATACCGTCAGCATCATGGAGAAAGCCCTGACCGATAGTTTGGCCGCAGGCGCGCGCGCGTTGGTGCTGGATATGGCCGAATTGACCTATATTTCCAGCAGCGGCCTGCGTGCCTTGCTTACAGCCAAGCGAAATACGACGCAAAAGAAAGGCGATCTCTACATTTGCGCGCTCAAGCGTAATGTGCGTGATGTGTTCGACATGGTGGGCTTTAGCGCCGTGTTTCACATTCACGATACGCTCGGCCAGGCGATACAGGCCGCCAATGGCCTGGTTGGGTCACTGCCACCTGCATCCGTGGTGGAATAAGCCGCTCGTGCAGGGCTACGACTGCGCCGCCACTGCTTTTCATCAGAAACTTTCAACTTCCATTTTGTGTTAGCCAAGCGCACCTATGCACCTATGCATGTGCGCGTGCTTTCTATTCGATGCGCCAACGTTAAGCGCGGTAAAATAATTTCCATGGACGCACAGCACGATCCGAACAAAACCTATCTCACCGCCGAGGGTGCGCAAAAGCTGCGAGACGAACTCGAGCTGCTTCGCAATGTGCGCCGCCCCGACCTTGCCGATCGACTGCGCGATGCCATTCAACAGGGCGATTTGTCTGAGAATGCCGATTACACCGCCGCCAAAGAGGAGCAGGGCTTTCTGGAAGGCCGCATTCAACAGTTGGAACGGCTGCTCGGTGCCGTAGTCCTGGTCGAAGAAACAGTTGGTAAATCCGACGTCGGCGTAGGCTCGCGGGTGACCGTTCAGGAACAGGGTTTCGATGAAAAAGAAACGTTCCAGATTGTCGGCGCGGCCGAGGCCAACCCGATGAGCGGCAAAATCTCCAATGTTTCACCGCTGGGTCAGGCGCTGATTGGCAAGCGTGTCGGCAACAAAGTGTCGGTGAATGCACCGGGCGGCGTCACCGTCTTTAAGATCGTAAAAATCGAGTAAACGATCTCGCACATCCTGGCATAGACATGGGCTTCACTGAGTAGTGAAGCCCATTAACTTTTTCCGTCTACGTCTACGTCTACGTCTACGTCTACGTCTACGCGCCCGATTTAACCTACGGCTTCGACAACCGCAACTCTTTAAACCTCAACGCGTTCTCGGTAATCGCCACTTCAGTCGGCAGACGCTCCATGCTGCTGGCACCATAGAAGCCATGCACGCCCTTGGTGCGCGCAAGCACATACGCGGCATCCTCCGGCTCGGCAATCGGGCCGCCATGGCAGATCACCAGCAACTCGTCATCCGGCTTGCGGCCGGCTTTGCGCGCTGCCTTGTGCGCGGCATCGGCAATGGCTTGCACACGTTCCACACTCTCGTCGAGACTGAGAGCGGTGTGCGCGCCGATGCTGCCCTTGGTCGTCAATCCCATGTGCGTGACCAGCACATCGCAACCGGCTTTGGCCATCTCGGCCGCCTCATCCGGGTTAAACGCATACGGTGTGGTCAACAAATCCATCTCATGCGCCAACCCAATCATCTCGACTTCAAGCCCATAGCCCATACCGGTTTCTTCCAGGCCAGCCCGAAAGGTGCCATCGATGAGGCCGACCGTGGGGAAGTTTTGAACACCGGCAAAGCCCATCTCTTTGAGTTGCTTCAGGAAAACCGGCATCAACCGAAAGGGGTCGGTGCCACACACGCCGGCCAGCACCGGCGTATGCTTCACCACGGTCAGCACCTCTTTGGCCATATCCACCACAATCGCATTGGCGTCGCCATACGGCATCATGCCCGCCATCGAGCCACGCCCGGCCATCCGAAAGCGGCCTGAGTTGTAGATGACGATGAGGTCAACGCCGCCGGCTTCAACGCACTTGGCCGAGAGCCCCGTGCCTGCGCCAGAGCCAATAATCGGCCGGCCTTTTTTGACCTGTTGGCGAAGGTGCTTCAGAATTTTGGTTCGTGTCATATTCATGATGAGTGTTTATACATGGGGCCGTCACGATTTACCTGGCTGTCATTCCAACTCGCCCAGGTCCACAGGCTCGGAATGACGCGGCTACGTGGCCTCTACCTTGATCATCTTGATTAACGCATCGGCCATTGCCTGCGCAAAGCGGGGATCATTGATGTCCATGTCGAGCTCGTGCAATGCAACTTTGCGGGTGTCCAGATTGGCTTTCACAGTGTCGATGAGCGCGCGGTCGGCCTCGGGATTGTGGAATGGCTGGCCGGCGGTCGCGATCATGGAGATGCCGCGTAACGGCACAAATAAGGCAGTGGGCCCATGAGTCTGGTTCAGCTTGCGCGCAATCAGCCGACCCAATTCGGCGCACTCATCCGGCGTGGTGCGCATCAACGTCACCGCAGCGTTGTGTTTGTAGAACTTGCGGTCGCGAAATTTGGCCGGCACGGTGTCCATCGGCCCAAAGTTCACCATATCCAACGCACCCAACGAGACCACCTGCGGCACACCTTTTGCACCTGCCGCCTCCAGCCGGTCCGGCCCAGCGCTCAAAATGCCGCCGACCAGTTCATCGGCCAGCTCCGTGGTCGTGGTATCGAGCACGCCGACCAGAAAGCCGCTTTTGACCAGCGCCTCCATGCTGCGGCCGCCGCTGCCGGTGGCGTGAAAAACCAGCACTTCGTAGCCATGTCGCTCCAGCACGGCTCGCGCCTCGGTCACACACGGCGTGGTCACCCCAAACATGGTTGCGCCGATGAGGGGTTTGGCCGCCTGTTGCGATTGATAAATTGCGTGGCCGCGCGCCATGCCTGCAATCGCGTTGGCGGCGTTGGTCAGAATCTGTTCGCTGAGCTGATTAATGCTGGCGATGTCCACGACCGAATACATCATGGCAATATCACTCTCGCCCATGTAGGGCCGCGTATCGCCGCTGGCCAGTGTGCTGACGATGAACTTCGGCACGCCAATTGGCAAAGCGCGCATGGCCTGGGCCGCAATCGTCGAGTTGCCGCTGCCGCCCATTCCAAGCACGCCGTTCAAACGGCCC
Organism: Thermoflexales bacterium; assembly: GCA_038213625.1. Taxonomy (GTDB): domain Bacteria; phylum Chloroflexota; class Anaerolineae; order J036; family Brachytrichaceae; genus JANMVQ01. Next base: position 7,117 of record JBBQST010000005.1, on the reverse strand, counting down.
TCGCTAAACAGCTTGAGCGCAATCGCTGTGGCACCCGCGGCCATGGTCGTGACGGCAGTGCCACGGTCGTGTTGGGCTGCCAACTCGGCCACATTTGCACCTGCGGCCAGTGCCACCTCATGGCGAGAAATATCGGCTGACACCTGCGGCGCACCTGGCGGGTCCAGCCCAATGCCCGCATCCACCAACACCACATCGCACCCTGCCGCACGCACCTTCTGGCGAATGAAATCGAACTCCACCCCTTTCGTGTCGAGGGTGCCGATGAGGAGAACTGTTGCCATAGGAGTGATTTTGGTGCGTAAAGTTGATAAGGTTGATCAGGTTCAACCGTTTAACCTTAGAAAGGTTGCGAACCTTACAAACCTGAAAGCGTCTTGCGCAAAAACTTTACACCTTTGATCGCGATGTCGTTGTTGCTCGGCTCGATCTGTCGCCAGATGGCGGCCGCGCGCGCAATCACTTTCACATCGGGAGTGAAGGATTCGATGGCGACATCACCGTTGTATTTCACTTTCTTCAACGCGGTGGCGATACCGGGCCAGTCGATGTGATCGCCGCCAGGGGTGCCACGGTCGCTGCCACAGGCGTGAAAATGTTTTAGCTGTTTGCCAGCCCGCATAATGGCCTTGGGCTGGCTCTTCTCTTCGATGTTCATGTGAAAGGTGTCGTAGTGCAGGCCAATGTTGGGCGCGCCGACATCTGCACACAGCTTTAAGGTCTGATCCACCGTATTCAGGAAATCAGTCTCGAAGCGGTTGAGCGGCTCGATTGCCAGCGTGATGCCGCGTTTCTCAGCCTGCTTGCACACCTTTTTGAGATGCTTCACCACGGTCTTCCATTGCTGTTGGTATTGCTTTGGCTCCACGGCCTCGGCGCGACCCACGGCCGAATACATCGGGCCGGCCAGCATTTTGCTGCCCAACACATCCATGTGATCGAGCAGCTTCATCTGGTAATCCAGGCTGGCTTGCTGCTGTTCAGGCGTGCCGCGCAAATCGCGGTCTGGCCCAAATGCGCCGCACACGCTGCCGCACACCAGGCCGTTGGCATCCAGCGCCTCGCGCAGCACACGCGGGTCCACGGCCTCGGGGTCGTCAATGGCGATCTCGACTGAATCGAAGCCCCATTTCTTGAACTGGGGAAAGAGCCTGGCGCTGTCATTGGTCAGCGGAAAGCTGAAGAGGAAAGTATTGATGCCGTATCTCATCTTGGATTGGAATGCACCGTAAGGCCGATGGAAATACCGACCTGCTTTGCAAAATTGTAGTGACAATGGCTGAAAGTGCCACTGATGGGCGAGTTGTGCGCCGACTTGGCCCGGTATATAGCGGCGTTTCCATGCGCCTTGCGCCTTGCAACAACGATTCACACGCCATCAATTTGTCCCAAAGCCCGGGCAAATATTGTCCTGATGAGTTGAGTTCAATACAATTGCAGCCGTGCTACAACAGATGACGAGGGTTGCTGGCCGGCTGGAACGCCAGCGCGCGGCCAAATGACATCACTGTATTTATTCGCATTCACATTCATCAATTTTCACAGGCTATTTCAAGGAGACACACCGCAATGACGAATCCATTGACGCCGGCGCGCGTCACCGCGCCGCGCACCACATTGGGCCGGAAGAGTATCTGGCGCACCGGCATCATCGAAATCCTCGGCCTGCTGCTGTTTGTCGGCATCGTCGAACTGGCCGTCTCGCTGTTCAATATTCAACCCAGCGGCGATGTGGCGTTGATCGTGAGCATCGTGCTGGCGGCCATCCCCGCCATCCTGTGGCTGTCGTTCTTCTATGCGCAGGATCGCGCCGAGCCGGAGCCGTTGCACTTCGTCACCGGCGTGGCCGTGTTGGGTGGCTTGCTGGCCGCTGCCATTGGTCAGCCGTTGATCAACACTGTGTTTCGCGCCGCGGACTGGCTGCAGCGCGACACGCTGACCGAGATCATCGGCTCGATTCTGGTGGTCGGCTTTACGCAAGAGTTTCTGAAATACATCGCCGTGCGCTTCAGCGTCTACAACTCCAGCGAATTCAATCAGCGCATCGACGGCGTGGTGTATGGCATTGCCGCTGGGGTCGGCTATGCCACGGCGCTCAACATCACCACGGTGTTGTCGGCGGGTGGTTTTGCTGATTTGGGCGCCGGTGTGGTTCGCATTGTTGTGACCGCCCTGGCGCATGGCGTAGTCGGTGGGTTGACCGGCTACTTCCTGGGCCGCAATCGCCTGGAAAACAGGCCGTTTTGGTGGATGCCGCTGGGTCTGGCGCTGGCGGCCGTGATCAACGGCCTGTCTGCGTGGGTGCGGGCCAGTGTCAGTGTCGTGCCCATCACGATCAACGCGGGTGGTGGCGGTTTCTCACCCTGGCCCGCGCTCATCTGGCAGACTGTTGTGGCCGTGGCGGTGTTGTTCACATTGCTCTGGTTGATGCGCCGGGCCAACATGGATGCGATAGCCACCGAGTCTCGCGAGTTGGGCAACGCCAATTCTTTAATGTTGACGATTGTGGTCACGGCCGTGGCGGTGCTGATCGGCCTGCTCTATCGCGATGCGGTTGAGGCGCGGGTGAAGCCGTATACCGACCCAGCTGGCATCTCGATTCACTACCCAGCCTGGTGGACATTGGATACGCGCAACGTGGCGTCCGGTGCCGTGCGCGCACGGGACGATGATGCCGGCAGCTTTGCCACCACGCTTGAAGTCCAAAGCATTGGCGTGGACCCGACGGCCAAAGACGACGCCGCCATCGCCCAGGCCTACGCGCAACTGAGCGTGAATCGCGGGCAGAGTCTTGGTTCGTTGAAGGTGTTTGACCTGGCCGTCGACCCTGAGCATGTGGTCAAAGGTTTGCCCGGTGGCGAAGGGAGCTATGTCTTTGTCAGCCGGCCCGGCACCTTTTTGCAGGAGCGTTTGCCGGCGGTGGTGTTGGGCGACGATACGTTTGTGCGCAAGGGCGGCCGTGTGTTTGTGTTCAGCCTGCAATCCACCGAAGCCAATCGGCCCCTGGCCCTCAAGAAATATCGCGCGTTCATCGATTCAGCCACATTGCCCTAGTAATTTGAAGGATTCCGTCGTTAGGAATTCCGGATTTTAGACAGAATTAACAGAATGAAACAAAATGGGAGATTTCTTCTGCATTCTGTTAAATTTTGTTCATTCTGTCCAAAATCCGTTTTGCATTGAATACAAGTTTTGAATGCAAGTTTTTGATGACTGAGACCATCGATTCGCTGTCACTCATCCGAGCTCATACTATTTAGAAAGGGATTCATCAAATGAAAATCAACGGATTGACTCGTTTTATCGCACCTGCGCTGGCGGTGATGCTGACCTTCATGACGGTGGCGATTGCGCCGGTGAAGCACACCGTTGCGCTTGAGAAGAAAATTATCCAGGAGGTGTCCAAGGCATCGGTGCAGTTGGGGCCGGTCATGGTGATCAAGGATAAGAGCGGCAAGGAGGTGTTGCGCTGGTTCGGCTGGGGCAGCGGCACCCTCATCAGCAAAGACGGCTACATCATCACCAATAACCATGTGTTCGACACCGCCGATGTCAAAGCCACCGCCAAGAAAGCGGGTGGGCGTTTGCTGGAAGATCGCCTGATGGTGCTGGTGACAAAGCGCACCGATCAGCCACCCGTGGCGGCGTTTATCGCCACCGGCATCTACAACGATCCCGACCTCGATCTGGCCGTGCTAAAGATCACCCACGATTTGAGCGGCCAGGAGGTCAATGTCGATGATCTCAATCTGCCGTTTGTGCCGCTGGGCAACAGCGATGAGCTGGACCTCGGCGACAAAATTAACATCTTTGGCTACCCCGGCATCGGTGGCGACACCATCACGTTTACCGAGGGGCCAGTCAGTGGTTTTGCCAGCGACCCCAACGTGGAAGGCGGCCGTGGCTGGATCAAAACCAGCGCGACGATTGCCGGCGGCAATAGCGGTGGCACCGGCGTCGATGACACCGGCAAGCTCATTGGCATTCCCACCCGCGGCGGTGCGGGTGAAACCAACGACATCGTGGATTGCCGACCGGTGACGGATACGAACGGCGATGGCAGCGTCGATGAGACCGACACCTGCGTGCCCATCGGCGGCTTCATCAACTCGCTGCGGCCGGTGAATGTGGCGGTGCCGGTTATCGAGAAAGCCCAGGGTGCAACGCCAGGCGAGCCCGTTGAAGATCCCACCGGCCCCGTCGAGCCTCAGCAGCCGACTGAGCCTGTGGAAGAGCCGGTTGCCGACGGCGTGATTGTGACGGGCAAAATCGAGGATGCAGTGACAGGCAAGCCGCTGGCCAATGCCGTCTTCCTCGTGCTGAATGAAGGGGTCACCTGGGCCACCTCGCAGGGCACCGACGATGAAATTTACGAGGCTGTGACGACCGATCGCAAGGGCTACTTCGAGATGAGCAAGCCGTTGCAGCGCGGCGTGGCCTATAGCATGGGCATTGGCGCGAAAGGCTACACGACCATCACCGAGGACGACGTAACGTTGGATGCTGACGCGCCGGACACGCTTGAGGTGCGATTTAAGTTGACGCGGCAGTAAAAAATTGGGTGCCAGCAAGTGGTGCGGGATATTCGTGCACGTGACACGTCTAACGTGCACGTGCACGATTTTTAACTGGCTTCACGCACCCACCACCGGCCACCCCGTCTCGGCCTCAATCTCAAGCAGCCGGTTGTATTTCGCCAGCCGTTCGGATTGCGTAATCGAGCCGACCTTGATCTGGTCGCCCCAGGCCACGGCCAGATCGGCCAGCCAGTCATCCTCGGTCTCGCCGCTGCGTGCGCTCACAGTCACATGCCAGCCGGCCTCGCGCGCCAGCCGCCACGCCTCGGCCGCCTCGCTGAGGGTGCCAATCTGGTTGACCTTGAGCAACAGCGCATTGGCCGCTTCCGCTTCGATGGCGCGCCGAATGCGAGCCGGGTTTGTGCACAGGAAGTCATCGCCAAGCACCAGTGCGCGGCCGTCTACCGCGCGGCGCAGCGCGGGCCAGTTCGCCCAATCCTCCTCGAACAGCCCATCCTCGATGCTAATAATCGGATAGTCGTTGAGCCATTGCACCAGGTGGAGGATCATGTCTTTGCTGGATAGTGCCGTCTCACTCAACTTGTATTGGCCCTGCGCATAGAAGTGGGTCGAGGCCACATCCACGGCCAGCGACATATCCCGACCTGGCTCCAGTCCCGCATCCCGAATGGCCTGCACGGCGTCCCCCAGCATGGCTTCGGCATCTGGAAAATTGGGAGCCAGACCCCCTTCATCGGCGCGCAGTGGCCGCATCTGGTATTTGCGCAGAATTAGTTTGGTGGCCGCCTGATACACCGAGAACACCTGGGCCAACCCTTCGTCAATGGTGCGCGCGTGCGGCACCAACAACACATCCTGAATCGGCACCTGACCGCCGGCATGTTTGCCACCGCTAAACAAATTGATGGTGAGTTGGGGCAACATCTGGCGCGTGCTGCCGACCATGTGGGCCAGGTGTTGATACAGCGGCACCTGGTTCGCCGCGGCTGTTGCGCGCGCAAAGGCGAGCGACACTGCCAAAATCGCATTAGCTCCCAGTCGCGATTTGTTGGGTGTGCCATCCAGTTCCAGCAGGCTGCCGTCGAGTTCGGCCTGGCTCGTCACCGTTCGTCCGTGCAGGGCCTCATTCAGAATCGTGTTGATGTGTGAGACGGCGGTGCGGCAACCCAGGCCGTTGTAGCGTTGCGGGTCGCCATCGCGCAGCTCGAGCGCCTCGGCGGTGCCGGTGGATGCGCCGGAGGGAACCGAAGCGCTACCCAAGTAGGTCGTGCCATCTGCCGTTAATTCGCACTGGGCCAGCACAGTGGGCCGGCCGCGGCTGTCCAGAATTTCGCGGCCGGTGAGTTTTTGAATCGTGTAGTTCATTGGCTTTTCGCTTTTCGCTTTTCGTTGAAGCCCAGGCAGGCCCATACTTCCTTCAAGTAAATCCTCCAGGCGATCAATCAGCGCCGGCATCGTCGCAGGCGGTTCTGCCATCAGCGCCAACACCAATTGTTGTTGCCGTGCGCGCGCGTCGGCCTCCAGATATTCCAGCGGCGAGCGGCCGGCGACGCGGGCCAGCATACAGGCCAACGTGTGCCGCACCGCGCGGGGTTCCAGTGCGGCAGCCCAATCGAATGGCACGAGCCGCGTGGCGTACGTGCGCCAATAGTGTTGAGCCGCGCGTAGAAATGCCGTGCGTTGTGGCCGCAAGTGATGGGCCTTGCTGAGCAGATGGGTCATCGAAAAGCCCACATCGAAGGCGGGGTCGCCGAAGTGAATGACTTCGTGATCGAGCAGGATGAGCTGGCCGGCATGCACCAGCACATTCTTGGGGCTGTAGTCGCCGTGCACCAGCGTGAGTTGGGTAGCGCGCGTGTCGTGCAACAGGCGCGTGATGAATGCGGATGCCACAGGCACTTGCGCGGCGGTGTAGGCGTAATAGGGTTCGAGCCGCAGGGATTCAAAGAAGGTGCGGTCGCCAAATAATGGGATCAGCGCATCGCCGCGTTCGGCCGAGCGGGCGTGAATCTGGCCGAGTAACTGGCCGAACTGGGTGACATGATCGAGGTCGAGCTGGCCGGTCAGCAACATCGTCTTCCAGTTCTCGTGCGGCTGCGGCACGGCCTGCATCGCGATCACATGATGGGCCGTGTCCTCGAACACCAGTTGCGTAATTCGTCCCGGCGGTGCGAGTTGGGCCAGCCAGCGCATTCCCAACGCCTCACGGTGCACCCGGGCCGGATCGCTAAACCAATCCACCTTCACCCGCAGCTTGGACAGCGCCTGTTTGAGCACCCACGCCTCGCCGTTCTCGCGCTGCACCCAGACGGTTTTGTTGCTGACCCCGCCTTGCAGCACGTTCACCTGTGGGATTTCGGCCGGGCCGATGTGGCCTTCGCGTTGCAAGTAGGCAATCAGATCGGCCGACTTTTCGATGTCGAGTGTCATGGTGGGGGGAAGATTAAGAGAAGTCAGATATCAGATGTCAGACATGAAATAACGCGTAAAATTTTCTGACTTCTGACTTCTGACTTCTGACTTCTGACTTCTGACTTCTGACTTCTGACTTCTGACTTCTGACTTCTGATGTCTCCCCG